>CASFXO010000047.1 GCA_949298665.1 uncultured Lentisphaeria bacterium | reverse complement strand
AATCCTTTTCACCGCGACTCTGCGGCCTGCTCTTTCTCGGGGGGTATGATTTTTCCGGTCAGGCGATTCCCATGAATTTCCCCGCGGTCGGCGTCGAACTGATCAGCCTGTACGGGGGAGTGGTGTCTCCGGTGCACCTGGACCCGCTGGCGGCGGCGTATTTTCAACGGCACAGCATCCGCAAAGTCCGGCTCTATTACTTTGACGATCCGACGCACCACTGGCGGATGCGCTGCTTTCGCGATCTCTGGCAGGAAGCGGGCGGTGAAGTGTCGGCGGTGGTCCGGCACCGGTTTGAAGAGGAGTTCGACATCGGACCGGAAGGCGAGGGACTGTGGTTTTCCGGCGGCACCCGCTGCGAGGAGTTTCTACAGCACTACCGGCAACTCGGCCGGGACCTGCGACGGGAACGGACCCTCCTGTCCCTCGACGGAAAATCGCGTCTGATCCCGGGTTATCTGCCGGTGGCGACCATTTCCACCGACTGGCACGAAGCGGGAAAACTGGCGATGGCGGAATTGATCCGGCGCATCGAAAATCCCGGCGCCGCCGCCCGCCGGATCGGCCTGCAGCCGCGCTTCTTTGCAGAAAACGACTGAGCGCAAGAAGCGTTGCCGCGCTTGAGGCAGTTGTCCATCCACAACGAAACAGGAGGTTGATGATGAATAGACGATTCACGCTGATCGAACTGCTGGTGGTGATTGCGATCATCGCCGTTCTGGCGGCCATGCTGCTGCCGTCTCTGAACCACGCGCGGGAAACCGCACACGCCAGTAACTGCCTGAGCCAGATCCGTCAGGTGGACGCCGCCTTCATGCTGTATTGCGGCGACAATCAGGACGTGACGCCGCCGACCAACATGGAGGGCAAGGCCTGGCCCTGGAAGTTCTACGACAACCAATACCTCACCGCCACCAAAATCCTGGCCTGCCCGAAAGATCAGTCGGAACAGGCCGCCACACTCCGGCGAGGACGTGATTTCGGTACCTATACCTGGAGCTATGTCAGCTACGGATACAACAGCAACAACCTCGGCAGCACCCAACGTTCCGGCGCGACCACCACTTCGAAAATTTCCCGGATCAAACGCCCTTCGGCAACCATCGTCTACTGTGATACCCTGTACGGAGAAGACAACAAGGCGCCCGACCGGCCGGGGCGGGGATATGCCAGCTGTTATGACGGTTTTTTCACGTTCACCGCCTACTTCGGTGTGCCGGTTACCTGCCACGCCGGCTCCGCCAACATCGCCTGGGCGGACGGCCATGCCGGCGCCGCCCGCGGCGCCGGGCGGATGAATCGCGGATTCAACGGTAACTCCATTGCGGAAATCGCCGACCCCTACGCCGTCCAGCCGTTCTCGAAAACGCCGGAAAACTTCTGGGACATCAACTGATGAAACACTGCCTGCTCTCCATTTTCTGCGCCGCGCTGTTGCTGCAACTGAATGCCGCCGAGCTGCTGCATCATCGGGAACTGACCGCTCGGAACGCTGACGGCACGGCCGCCGGCTGGCAGCGCGCACCGCTCTCCGCCGACGGCGGTGCAATCCGTCTGACACCGGAGCATCCGGGCAGCGCCGTTCAGTACTTCCGCACCGCGCCGCGGGCCGGGGAAACATTGCTGGTACGCGGCCGGATCCGGAAAATCAAAGGCGCCAATACCGGCTCGCTGGTCATCCGGGACACCGGACATCACCGGCTGCTGACCGTCCGCGGACCGGCGGCGCCGGGCGTCTGGCAGGAGGTCGGAGGCATTCTGGAGTGCACCGGACAGGAAGCTTACTTCGAGTGTCTCGCCGATTATATGGGCAGGGATTTTGCGGTGGAATTCAAGGATCTTTCGGTCCAGTCGCTCCCGAAGGCGGAGGCGGAAGAACGGCTGCGGAAAATCAATGCCGAAAAACTGCCCGACGGGATTCGCGCCCACGGCATCGCCGCACCGGTCGGCGTCGCCTGCGGGGTTTACGCGGTGACCAATGCCGCCGGGGAACGGCTGGTATTGATCCTCGTCGCCGATTCCAGCGGCTGCCGTCAACTTCTGGAAATCAACGCCGACTCCGGCAAAACCCGTTCCGTCACGCTGCCGGACGCACCGGTGAACGTCGATCTCCGACCGTTTTACTCCCTGCTGTCGAGCCGGAATAAGCTCTATACCTCGTTCGGACACCGCTTCTATGAATATGACGTGGAACAGGGCAAGGTGACGTTTTCCGGGAAATTCAGCGGATATCTGACCATGGGCATGACCGAAGACGCCGACGGCGTCATCTGGCTGGTCGCCTATCCGCAATGCGAGGTCGGCGCCTTCGATCCGGCGACGAAAACCTTTACCGATTACGGCAGCGTCCGGAAACGCGACTGGCGGCAGTATCAGCGTTATGTCGAACGTGACGACTCGGGCTGGCTCTGGTTCGGCGTCGGCAATACCGAGGCGCAGGTGATCGGTTTCGATCCGGTTTCCCGCCGGACGGTGGAGGTGTTTCCGCCGGACCCCCGCGACCGGACGGCGACCGGACAGGTGGCGCGCGCAAACGACGGTAAAGTCTACGGCTGGAACCGCAACCGTTCCGACACCGCCTGGTATGAACTCAACGGCGGGAAAGCCGTCAAACTGCCGCAAAAACCGGCATTCGAACCGGCGGAACGTTGCAGACACCGCAATCATCAAGGCGCTTTTTTCCGGGAATTTCCCAACGGCGGACGGATTGAGTCGCTCGATCTGGCCGGGCGCATTCTGCACTGCCGGATGCCGGACGGAACCGCCAAAACCATTCCCTTCGACTATCCCTCCGCCGGAAGTTACCTGATGGGCGTGGCGGCCATGCCGGACGGGACCATCCGGGGCGGGTCGTTTCATCCGATGCGCTATTTCGTCTTCGACCCCGCCGCAAATTCCTTCACGGAACGCGGCAACGCCCGATACCAGTGGAACAACATTCTCCCGGTCGGGAATCATCTGTTCATCGGCGCTTACGGCGAAGGCCACCTGATGGACTGGAATACCGCGCACCCCTACTCCGGCGTGGCGTGCGACGGCAATCCGCGCGATATGGGCGAAGCCACACCGGCCGTGCACCGTCCCAGCATGCTGGCGGCGTCTCCGGACGGCAACACCATCGTAATGGCCGGCACGCCCGGTTACGGCCGGACCGGCGGCGGACTGGTGATCTTCAACCGGAAATCAGGTAAAATGGAGGTGATCCCGCCGGAAAAACTCCTGACTCCGGAATCGATCCATTCCGTCTTGTTTCTCTCCGACCGGGAACTGCTGCTGGGCACCACCGTCAGCGCCGGAACCGGCGGCAGGGTCGAAGCGAAGGAAGCGTCTCTGGCCATCTATGACCTGGCAAAGCGCGCCGTCGTCTGGCGCGAAGCAGCGATACCCGGAGCATGCGCTTATCTCGGATTGGAAAAACTGCCGGACGGGAAAGTGCTGGCGGCGGTCCACCGCGACCGGTTGCTGGTCTTCGATCCCGCCGCCCGCAAAGTGGAAACCGTCATCCCCACCGGTGAACTCGGTGAACTGGTGGCGACACAGGGGCCGCGGATTCTGCCGAACGACGGCAATCGCTATTTCGTGCTGCTGCGTTATGCCATCGCGGAATTCGATCCGGCGACCCGGACGCTGAAACCGCTGGTCCGGATACCGCGCGAAATCACCGCCGGCGGCGCCGTTTCCGGCGGCCGGATCTGGTTCTGCTGCAATCCGGAACTGATGAGTTACGAATACCATTGACGCGGCCCCCGGGGCGGATGCCGGAAACGGCGCCGCCTCAGGCCTCTACCCGGACCAGACGATAGCGTTTCGTCCCGACGCCCATCCGGGCCGCCGTATCGATGACCCGGGTACCCTGCCGGGAGGTTACCCGCTCCAGAAAATGATCCCGCCCGGGATCCTTCGACTGCCGGATCAGGTCCATGCAGGCCTGATCCAGAGCAACCGGATCCGTTGAGGAAAGAATGCCGATATCCCCCATACACGGATTTTCCGCCACGGCGCAGCAATCGCAATCCACGGAGAGATTGCACACCATGCTGACGAACGCGATCCGCCCTTTGAAGCAGGCCATGATCGTGGCCGCCGCTTCCGCCATGGCGTCGCCGAAGACCTCCGGCGTCGCCATGTGATTCCAGCACTCCACCTGGTCGCCGGAGACGCCTCCGGAGTGGATCAGCGCCTTGCCCCGGATGGACGCACAGCCGATGGCGAGCTGCTTGAGCGCCCCGCCGTAACCGGCGACGGGATGCCCCTTGAAATGGGAGAGCACCAGCATGGAGCGATAATCCGCCATGTGCCGGCCGACGAAATTCCGTTTCAGGATTCGTCCGCCGGGAACGGGCAATTCCAGATCCGGCCCTTCGGCATCCATCAGATCGACGTTGAAATACTGCGTCCAGCCGTGTTCTTCAAGCAGTTTCCGGTGTTTTTCGGTGGCATTGCGCGCCCCCTCGTAGGCGGTGTTGCACTCCACGACCGTGCCGCCGACGGCTTCCACCATCGGCCGAAGAAACGCCGGGCGCAGATAATTCTGGTTGCCCTTTTCCCCGGAATGCACCTTCACGGCCACCTTTCCGGGGAGCGTCACGCCCAGCGCCCGGTACATCCGGATCACCGCCTCCGGCGACAGATCCGGGGTAAAGCAGACCGTGGCGACCGGAGCGGCTTCTCCCGCTTCGGCGGCCCGAGCCAGCAGACCGGCCATTGGAGTCGCGGCGGCCAGCGTCAACACCCCTTTTAGGAAATCGCGTCGATTCATCGTTTTCCTCCCTGTATATTGATGATACCGGGCATGGCGGTTCCCGTCTTCACCCGCTTCGCCGGGGGATCTTCCACCGGCCCCATCCCGCTGCCGGGAAAAACTTCGCTTTTACCGCTCTCCTCTCCGGGGTCCTTCCACGATATCACCCCGCCGTTATTTTAGAATAGCCGCCGTCCGGGAAATGACAAATACTTATTTCGCATGAACCTCATGCTCAACAGGCATGGAACCGCCTGACTAACGTCACCGGTCCCTTCGGGCGGCAATGGTCTCTTCATGCTTTAATCATTCTTGCGCAAGGAGAAGCCCCCGGACGGCACAGCTCTCGATGTGGCAAGCAGGGAACAAGGCTCGTAACGGCCCCCTCCCATCCCAGTATGAGACACGACCACCGCACCGCTGCCGCCGCACGCGCTACAGGGTCACGCCGTCCTTGAAGACGGCGATGCCCCGGTCGCCGTTGATTTCGTTCTTCGCCGCCAGTTCCCCGGACGCGAGGCGCAGCAGAAAATCGGCAAAGTCTTCCACTTCCGGACGCGCCATCGCATCCCAGTCGATCCAGTGCGGCTTCCGTTCCGCCAGCGCCGAATTCGACGCGACCTTCACCGTCGGCACCACCGTCCCGAACGGCGTCCCGCGTCCGGTCGTGAACAGCAGCAATTGACAGCCCGCCGCCGCCAGTGCCGTCGACGCCACCGGATCGTTGCCCGGCGCGCTCAGCAGAGACAACCCGGCCGTCTTCAGGCGTTCGCCATATGCCAGCACGTCCACCACCGGCGCGCCGCCGCCCTTCTGCACGCAGCCGAGCGACTTGTCCTCCAGCGTGGAAATGCCGCCGGCCTTGTTACCCGGCGAGGGATTCTCGTAAATCGGCTGTCCGTGCGACTCGTAATAAGTTTTGAAATCGTTGACCATCGCCGCACAGCGGTCGAACACCTCCCGGTTCAAGCAGCGGTTCAGCAGCAGTGTCTCCGCGCCGAACATCTCCGGCACCTCCGTCAGCACGCAGCTGCCGCCGCGCGCCACCAGCCAGTCCGTAAAACGCCCCAGCAGCGGATTGGCCGTCAGCCCGGAAAATCCGTCGGAACCACCACACTTCAGTCCCACCCGCAATTCCGAAAGCGGTCGTTCGCTGCGAACGTTCACCTTCGCCGCCTCCAGCTGTTCCAGCAATCGCAGTCCGGCGGCGAATTCATCGCGCTCGTCCTGCGCCCGGAGCACCCGCAGATTCAGCAGGGAAACATCTCCCAGACGCGCCTGAAAACTCTCCAGCGTATTGTTTTCGCATCCCAGCCCGACCACCAGCACCCCGCCCGCATTGGGGTTCCGTACCAGCGACGCCAGCACCCGGGCGGTGCGTTCGTGGTCATCTCCCAGCTGGGAACAGCCGAAGGGATGCGTCAGCGCCACGCCGCCGACCGCCTGCGCCAGGCGTTCCGCCAGACGGTTGACGCAGCCGACCGTGGGAATCACCCACAACTCATTGCGGATGCCGGTCTGACCGTCCCGTCGGAGATACCCGGAAAACGTCCGGTCGCAGGCGATGCGTTCAAACGCCGCCGGCGCCGCGGAGGGATGATATTCGTAGGTGAGCCGCCCCGCAAGATCGGTTTTGAGGTTATGCGTGTGAACGTGTTCCCCGATCGCGATGTCCGCCGCGGCGCGCCCGATCGGCATCCCGTATTTGATGACGAATTCCCCCTGCCGGATGGCGCGGACGGCGTATTTGTGGCCGTCGGCGCGGACTTCCACATTGTCGTCGGGATGAATGATCATCGCTCCAGCTCCTTCCGCACCGCCGCGGCGAAGCCGGGAACGGCATTCAGGTCCATCCCCCAGAAATCACTCCGTCCCAGCACCGATTCCAGCGACGGCCCGTTGCGGAAGAACGTCAGCACCTCCGCCGCGTCGTTCGCCTCGCAACGGGTATAGAATTCCACCAGAAACGCCATCGACCGCGTCAGGCCCGGCGGCAGTCTGCCGAACATCTTCCGGTAATCCAGCAGCGACGGCAGCACCCGCACCCGCCACTTGGACACGGAATTCAACGCAATGGAGAGCAGCCGGTGATGCGCATAGGGATTGGCGAACCGCTCCAGCACCGATTCCGCATAAGCCCGTTTTTCGGCTTCGGGCAGCGGCACCGTCGGCAGAATCTCGTCGAAGAGCACCTGTCGCAGAAACGCCCCGAACCGGGCATCCCGCACCATTTCGTCGACAAACGTCAGTCCCGCCAGATGCGCCCCCAGCGCGCTTGCCGTGTGTGCGCCGTTCAGCAGCCGCACCTTCCGCGTCCGGTAGGGCGTCTGGTCGTCGGTGAACACCACCGGCAATCCGCTCCGGTCCGCCGGAAATTCCCGCCGCACCACTTCCGGGCCCTCGATCACGAAAAAGAAAAACGGTTCCCCACAGACCAGCAGTCGGTCCTCCACCCCCAGTTTCCGCCAGTACGCCGGAGCCTCGTCGCGGGGATATCCCGCCACGATACGGTCCACCAGCGTGTTGCAGAAGACGCACTCGCGCTCGACATAAGCCGCGGCCGCGGAATCCTTTTCCAGATACCGCAGCACGCATTCCCGGAGAGTCGTCCCGTTGTGTTCAATCAATTCACAGGGAATGAAGATCAGTCCCGGCAATCCCGCCGCGGCGCGCGCCGCGACCAGCCGCGCCACCTTGGCCGGGAACGTGTCCGCACCGGCCCGGTATTCGATCCCCGCCTCGGTCGTGTTGGAAAAGACGAACCGCAATTCCGGCAGCAGCGCCGTCGCCAGCACCCGGTCCCATTCCCGCGCCGGATTCAGGCAGCCCTCCACACAGTCGATCCGCTCGATCGTCTCCACCGCCCGGCCGTCCGCGACGCCGCGCAGCACACAATGGTAAACCCCGCCCTGCGCATTGATCGCCTCGCCCATGCCCTGCGGCAGCGGCTGCACGATCCGCACCGCGCCGCCGAACCCCGCCTCACGATTCATCCGCTGGATCAGATCATCCACGAAACACCGCAGAAAATTCCCTTCGCCGAACTGCAAGACCCGGATCGGCAGCGTCAACGGCTCCTTCCGTCGCAACAACTCCATGATCGTTCCCTTCCGTTGGTTCCGGCCTCACCTCAGACGCCGGATCAGAAAATCAAACGCAACCGCCTGCATCGACAGATCGAACATCTGCGGCCCGGCGTAAAAGTCCGATTCATAATTCGCCGCCGCCCCCGCTTCCGAGTAAATCCCGCGCAGCCGCTCGTCCGCGGCCGTCATCCCCGCCATGGTGAACAACCCGTCTTCGCGGTCGAACTGCACCAGCAACGGCGACGGCGCCCGGCACCCGGCCAGATCCGGCCAGTCCCCGAGCGCGCTCAATCCCGGCGGGAAAAACATCCAGGTGTGATTCATATTGTGATCCAGCAGTCCGGCATAGGTGCTCATCAAACCGACGATCACCGCCGCCTTCAGCTCCGGACAGACGCATTGCAGCATGGCCGTCCGGTTGCCGCCGCCGGACAACCCGAGGGCGCCGAGCCGGTGCGGATCGGCAAAACGGGCCAGCACCTTGAGCGCGATCCGGTCGTCCCGCGCCACCAGCGCAGCCATGGAAGTGTTGAAAAGCCGGGCGTATTTTTCCACGCGGTGTTCGTGAAACCCCGCCGCCAGGTTGTACCGTTCCGCCTCCGTCGCATCCGGCGCGGCGAGCCGGTCGGCCCATTCCCGTTCCTCCGCCGGCAGCACCTCCGGCGCGAACTTCCGGCTGCCCCAGAGAAACGCATCGTGCACCAGCACCGCAAACCCTTCCCGCGCCAGAGCATTGACGTACGCCCGACCGCCGTAATACTGTTCCCGGTAGGCGCGGAGCTCATCCGTGGGGTCCTCCGGGCCGTCGGCGATCTTCTCCTTCCCCAGAAATTTGAACCCGCCATGGTCATGACAGGCCAGCACGCCGGGCAGTTCCGCCGGAGCCGTTCCTTCGGGACAGAGCAGCCACGCCCGGGTTTCCGGGCCGAATCCGGTACGCCAGCTCAACTCCGTCCCGTGAATGCCGTCGCGCCGCCATTCCCGGACCACCGCCGGATTCTCCGGCTCTTCCTCCGGCAGAATGGGCACCGTCAACAGCCGCATCGCCGCCGCGCGAAACTCCGGAAGCGGCAACGTCCGCTTCATCAGTCCCGCCCGCAGCGCAGCGTCGGCCAGATCGCTGCAGGCCCCGAGATGTTGATAATACGTCATAGGCTGCACTCCATCCTTCAAGATTGACCATCATCCGTTCCGGCATCGGCCTTCGCCCGCCGGATTTGAAAATCGTCCACCCAGTACCGGTCGCCGCGTCGGCCGTTGCCCCCGGTGATGAAACGCCACTGTTTGATCAGGCGCACGCCGGGCAACCGCCGCGTCAATGCGCGCAGATCCACCGTCGCCGTATGCCAGCAATCGTCGTCCCGGAGCCGCACCAGATCCAGATGTTCCACGCCGTCCTGCACCCGGTATGCGGGCGAACCGCCCAGAGAGATCTCCAACCGTCCCAGTCGCGCGTCGTCGAAGAACACCAGCGTCGCGCCCGCCGGGACTCCATGCGGAATGCGGTAGGCGAACGACACCACCGGATGCGCGGCGGGACTCCAGAACGGCGCTTCCAGAAACGCACACAGGTACGCCCCGCCCGTCTCCGGCGTATCCGGCGCCGCCGCAATGCACAATGACTGCCCGCCGGAGGCGGAGGCGGTTTCGCTGTCCACGCGCAGAACAGTATAGGGCATATAGGTGTTGCAGAATCCGGTAGAACCATGATTCCCGGTTTTCCGGTTCAAAATCGCAATGGAGCAGCACCTCCCCCTCTTCCGGCCGGAGGCAGAGTTCCGACGGCACCTGCGGCGCGGTTTCCATCTCCGCCTCGTAAGCCCCCAGGTCCGGCGCTTTCCCGGTGTACGGCAAGTTTACCGGTTCTCCGGCGGAAAACGCCGTCTCCCGGTCCAGCTCCAGCACGTTCCGCACCAGATCCGCCCGGACCACCCGGAAGCACTGCGGATCGGCGCCGATGCGAATGAGATCGCCGCTTTCACCTGCGATGCCGAAGCCGTCGAAGAAATACCGGGCATCCCGCACCGGCACCGCCCTTCCCCGGCCATCGGATGCAACGACCGTCAACGGTTCACCCGCATCCAGCGCGGGACTTTCCGGACGCAGCCGGAGATCGTCCCGCTCCCGGTCGACGAACAGCGGATCGGCGTCCAGATTCCGGGCGAAAAGCTCCGGATACCGCACTTCCGCTTCGGGGGTGCTCAACGCCTCAGTAACCGCTCCGGAAGGATTGTAGAACCGCACGGTATGCGGCTGTCCCGGCCCGCCCCAGATCAGATTGCGGCAGATGCGGTTCCCGGCGGGAAGACGCTCCAGAATGCGCAGGGCGGTACCGTCCCCGCCGGGGGAGTTTTCGGCGAAAATATTGTTTTTGAACTCGTTATCCAGCGTGAGGTCCGGCAGCTCCGGCGACAGGCCGTTGCCGAAAACCAGCGCGTGCTCCAGATTGCGGAAGAAGGTGTTGTGGTAAATCCTCGAACCCCGGAGTCCGAACGGCGGCAGCACCGTCACGCCGTCGTTGTACTGATACGCCCGGGCCTCCAGCGGTGCGCCGCCGTTGCGCAGCACCACATTGCGCCGAAAGATCGAGTCGACCATGAAAATCTTGGCCATGCTCATCGCCGAAGCCGTCCCGCGAAAGGCGTTGACGATCAGACAGCGTTCCATCAGCACCCGCTGCGGCGCGAACAATTCGAACCCCCGGCTCCACTGGGCGTCGAATACGCAATCGCGAATGACATTGTGCCCGCTGTCGTACCAGATGCCGAACGGCCGATGTCCGGCGCGGGTGATGTACAGAGCTTCATAAACGTTGTACGAACACTGGAAATTATTCCACAAGTCATTCTGAATCAATCCATCCTGCGTTGCCAGCACCCGCCCGGCGTAGATGTTGCGGAACCGGTTCCGGTGCGAATCGCGGCATTCGATCGGATTGTGGAAATCCGTTCCGTCAAAACGCAGATTGCGGAACACGCTGTCGTGAACCCGGTCCAGCCGCAGCCATTTCGCTCCCGGCCCGGCATTGGCGAACCCGTCGACCACCAGATGCCGCCGGTCCTGAATGCCGATCAGCACCTTTTCGTTGTAAAGCGGGTTGAGCGTTCCTTCGATCCGGACACTGCCCGGCTTTTCCGCCAGATACGTCACGGGCTTTCCCGGCTCTCCGCTGCGTGCGGGCGAGATGCTGCCGGCGTACACCCCGGGCAGAAACACCGCCCGGTCTCCCGGCCCCAGCGCCGCATTGGCACGGGCGATGCTCCGCCACGGATTCTCCCGATTGCCCGGCCCCTCGTCATTCCCGTCCGGCGCCAGATAATAATCCCGGGCTCCGGCAACACTCGTCCACACCAGCAACAAAGCCGCGCCTCCCCGGCCGATGACCCGCCTCATGGCCGCGCCTCCGGTTCCGCCCGCTGCCGCGCGTCCACGGTTTCCCGGTAATAGGCCTCCCACGGAACGATGTGGCACTCGGCGGCGATCTCCCTGGCGGACTTGCCGGGCCGGTGCGAACTCAGCAACACCACGCCGAGCCGATCCACTTCGGTATGGGACACTTCATCGCCGTATTTCGCCCGGGCCCGGGCCAGCGGTTCGCGGTTGTAGTCCCAGTGCACCTGCAGGCAGTCGGGATTGACGGTCCGCACCACGTCCGGCCGTTCCGGCGTCCCGGTCTCCAGCGTGCGGCCCAGCGGATTCACCACCGACGCCTCCCCGCTGAACGCCCCGATGAAATGCGCCCCGGTCCGATAAGCCCAGTAATTCTGCATCAAATCCCCGTGATACCAGCTCGGGAACACCACAAAATCCGGTTTAAGCGCCACTACCTCATGCAGCAACTCGTCGAAATTCAGATCAAAACAGATCAGCGGTACGATCCTCCCGATTTCGGTCTCCCACACCACCGTCTCCGTCCCGTGGCGGACGCCGCCCTCCGCCTCATAGCGCGGCAGATACTGTTTGCGATACGGCTTCCCGACCGGGCGTCCTTCCCGGTCGAACAGCTCCGCCGTGTTGTAAAAGCCGCCGCCCGGCGCCGGTTCCAGATGCGGATACACCACAAAACTGCGATACCGGCGCGCCGTCTCCCGGAAATATTCGCGCAACTTTTTTCCGGCAAAGTCGTACCAGCGGCGCTTCTCCGCCTCGGTCGCCAGATTCCGGGGCAGATCGATGCATTCGGAAAACACGATCAGATCCGGCTTTTCCTTCAGAATCCGCCGCAGGTTCTCCGAATGAAAAGCCATCATCGCCCGCAGCGTTCCCGCCATATCCTCCTGCTCGTTTCCGCCGTATCTCGCCCCCACCGCGCACACCGTCACCGCCTGCGGCAACTCACCGCCGCACAGAGACGCAAACGACAGCAGAAACATCCAAAACCATCCCCGGGCACGCATCTTCACGTTCTCCAGTCGTCTCCTTCCTGCTCCCGACCGCCTGGCCCGTCCATGACGGACGGCAACGGTTCAACCGTGAATCGCCCCGCACGTCAATCGCGACCGCAGGCGCGCCACAGCGCCAGCAGATTTTCCGGCGCGGTATCCGGTGTGATTTCACACCCGCCCGAAAGAATCAGTTTGCCGGGCAGACTCCGCGCCAGTTCCCGTCCCATGTGCTCAATTTCCTCAGGCGTCCCGTTCCGCAACACGGAAACCGGGTCCAGATTGCCGCACAAAACCTGTTCCGGCCCCAGTTCTCCGGCAAACGGACTCATGTCACCCACCAGATGGTCGACGTCGACGATGTCCGCGCCGGTGGCGATCATCCGCGGCAGGATCGCCGTGGTATTGCCGCAGATGTGCAGCTTGGCCAGCGCCCCCAGCCGATGAATGTGTGCCACCAGCTTCCGCTCCAGCTCCCAGGCAAATTCCAGATAGAGCTCCTCGCCCAGCTGGGAGCAGGCGGCGTCGCCGATACCGATCATGTCGGCCCCCGCCTCCACCTGCAACGTGATGAACCGTTCGGCGTTCCGGTACAGAATCTCCAGGGTTCGCCGGACGGTTTCCGGCGCATCGTACAGATCCAGAAAGGCATT
>CASFXO010000046.1 GCA_949298665.1 uncultured Lentisphaeria bacterium | reverse complement strand
TTTCGACGAGTACGCCCGGTTCTTTCTGGGGAGCGGCGCGGATACGAATCCGGCCAAGGTGTACAATGCCATCCGGGAGGCGATCAACAGCGCGAACCGGCCCGGTCCGGCGGAGCGCATGGCCGGAGACCTGCCGCTTGCGGCGGGGACCTTTCAGCAGTTCTCCACCGATCTCGGGGCGGGACTGGTCGGTACGTTGTCGAAAATCGTGGAAATGGCGGAGACATCCGAGCGGGGCAGACTGGCGATGTCGGCGGCAGCCATGGGACGGCCGGAAGCGGCGGAGACACCGAAGACGCAGGCGACCGGGATCGAGTGGCTGAACCGGGCGCGGGAGGCGCTGCTGGCGCGGAGCCGGGAGCACCGGCGGGAACTGGAGATCCTTGCCCGGGAGCGGGGGAGCGCGGAGAGTTTTCTGGAGGAGGTGGCGTCGGCGGTCATCGTGAATGCGCCGCAGATGCTGGCCGGGTCGGTGATCAGCGTGGCGAATCCGGCGGCCGGTCTGGCGTATTTCGGGATGTCGGCGGCATCCACCGAATACATCGATACGATGGATGATCCGAATATGACGGATGCCGAGCGACTGCTGAATGCGGCGGTCGTCGGGACCGCCGAAATGGCATTCGAACGGCTGGGCACGCTGCCGATTCTGAAAAAATATTTCTCCCGGGAAAGCGCGGATATCGCCGCGCGTTCGCTGATGGGCGCGGTTACCCGGACACTTCGGGAATTCGGCGCGGATGTGCTCCGGGAAGGGGCGAGCGAGGCGGCGACGGGGATCACGCAGCGCCTTTCCCGTCTGCTTATCGGCAAGAACGGTGCGGAACTTGCGAAGATGAGTGTTTCCGAGTGGTATGATGCGCTGATCGCTCCGGCGTATCTGGAGGGGGCGGTCGGGATGGTTTACGGCGGCGGCATGGCCGCGGCGGGGCTGCCGGCGCGGTTGCGCATGGAATTTGCCCCCGTCCGGCGCGACGCGGCGGTCGGACGGCTGCTGGCGCAGGGGGAGGCGCGATTGCAGGAGCTGCTGCGAATCTCCGATCCGACCGATGCGCAGGTGCGCGCGATCGAGTCGCTGCAGTTCGGCATCCGGGAGGGGAAGCCGGGCGCGGTCTGGTATGCGGAACGACTGCTCATGGAGGAGGCGTCGGCGCGGGAACGGGAAGACGCGGCGCTGACTCTGGAGGAATTGTCCCGGGAAGGCTGGCGGCAGGCGCGGGAGCAGCGGCGGATCGAGGAGAAACTGACCGCGGGCGAACGGGTGCACAATATTGACCAGAGCATGCGCGCCGGCGTGGAACTGCTGCGGGAATTCGGCCAGGTCCCGGCGAAAATCGTGCGCACCTGGGCGGAACTGCCGGAAGCGGCGCGGCGCCGGGCGGAGGCGGTCGGACTGCGTCCGGATCAGGTGGAAGGGGTGTTCCTGCCCGGGGAAGACGCGGTGTATCTGGTGGCGGAGAATGTCCCGGCCTCGCGGATGCGGAAGGTTTTCGTTCACGAGGCGGCGGCGCACTACGGTCTGCGGCGTCTTTTCGGGGCGAAGTACGAGGTGTTTCTGGAACAGGCGGGACGCGACTTCCGGGAGGAAATTTCCGCATTTGCGAAGAGCCGTCCGGAATACCGTCTGGATCTGACCACGGAACAGGGGCGGACGGAGGCGGTCGAAGAGTTTCTGGCCCACCTGGCCGAAGAGATGGAATCCGGTCCGGCGCGTGCTTCGCTGTGGCAGCGTCTGGCGACGATGTTCCGGGAATGGCTGCGGCGGATTCCGGGATTGCGGGATCTGGCGTATACGCGCGCCGAGCTGGATGATCTGCTGCGGCGCAGCCTGGCCGCCGTCCGGACACCGCGCGGGAACGGCGCCCGCACGGAAGGCGATGCGCGGTTCGCCGCCGCTGCGGCGCTCCGTCGACCGGGTGCGCCGAATCATGCCGCACAGACCGGAAAGATCGTTATGGGGGATTTCCCGGTTGTTCCCGGGTTTATGGAATGGGCCGGTCTGAATGGAAAAGGCCTTTATGTCGATGCGGAAATGCTGCTTGGCCGACATTACGAATATTTTGAGGATCAGATTCATGCACTGGCCGCAGTGGCATTTGTTCTTGATGCTCCGGAAAAGGCGCATGATGTGGCTGGGAATGCCGCATTTATCCGAAGGGACGAAGCATCCGGCCGCTGCTTTCGGGTGGAGATTAGAAAGCGGTTGTCTGGAAACAGAAATCAGATCCGTTCCGTTCATGAGTTAACCGGTGCACAGTATGAAAAAGCGAAAGCCGGAATCGACTTCCCGGTACTACAACCGTCACAGGCTGGTGCCGGAGGCGTACAGTCTGCTAGAAGCTATTCCGACTTCCTTGAAGAATATACTGCGAGATTTCCGGATGTCAAGTTTTCCGTCGCTCCTTCGGTGGATTCAGCTGCTTTCAAAAAATGGTTTGGAAATTCCAAGGTGGTGGATTCGGACGGGAATCCGCTGGTGGTGTATCATGGCAGTCCGCATTACGGATTCACAGTATTCGACAAAAGCAAAGCAGGGGAACGAGACAACGGCGATTTCGGCAAAGGTTTTTACTTTACCCCTTCAAGAGATTATGCGGCCACCTACGGCAAGGAGGGCTATTGGAATCTCGATGGGGATGATTCAAAAGTATATGATTGCTATGTAAGTCTGCAGAATCCTCTCATTGTCAACGCGAGAACGAAAATCGTGATGGAGGGGAAATACAGAGGGTTGCCGCTCGCGGAACACATGTTTGAAGACGGAGAGTTCGACGGCGTAATCGCCAAAATTTCTCCTTTTGATTCCGGAAAGGACGACGGGATCTGGCGGATTAATGAAATTGTCGCTTTTGAGCCGGAACAGATCAAATCCGCGACGAATAATGCGGGAACGTATGATCCGGAGAATCCGGATATCCGCTTTTCCGCCAGGCCGGAAATGGATTCTTCCGTGGAAGATGGACAACATCCATATTATCGGAATACCCTTGCGGATTTCAGTGTTATCTCTCCGGAACTGACGGAAGCGCTCTTCCAGGCCTCGACAGGAAGAAAAGCATTGAAAGAGGGGGAAAGTATTGAAATCGGCGGCAGAACTTATACGCTCGACCATATCTCTTTTTCCGCCTACAATCCGTTTTTCCGTCAGCGTGGCTTGAGCATCTACTACCGCACCGGTGATTCCATTGTCAGATTGAGCGATCATTGGAGCAATACCGGAAGCACTTTTGTGAAATCCCGTAAACTCAATTGCGGGAGAATTTCAAGCTGTCTCTGGAATCTGAACGGTGCAAAAAACACGGATCTCGTGGATATGAAAGGCCACCAGAGCGGCAAATATCCATGGCGGATCATAGGCGGGGAAGCCCGGCTGAAAGACTTCCGGGTGGATGACCGTATCCGTTTTTCGAGCAGCTCCCCGGAAATGGCGGATGTCACGGCACGGTTCAACGACGATCTGGCACAACAGGTGGCGGGGACATTGCCGGAAAATCACATTTACCAGCTGGGACGCCCCTCCGGGATTCTGCGCAGTACGGGAATCCCGGATCTGCCGATCGAGCTGGCCGCCTCCCGGCTGGCCCTCAAAGCGCGACAGGAAAACCATCCCTTCGACATGGGCGCCCTGCGGGATCTGCCCCGCGCGCTGGAGCGTCCGATCGCGGTATTCGCCTACGGCGACCCGCGCAAGGCACAGAACATCATCGTCGAAATACAGCAGAACGGAAAAAACTTTCTGGTCGGATTGAGTTTGAATGCCAACCGGGATGGAATTACCGTCAACTCCATCCGGGGATTGTTCCCAAAGGATCTGCATGAGTGGCTGAACTGGATTCAACAGGGGAAGGCACTCTATCTGGACAAGGAAAAAGTCCGAACCCAGATAGCCCAACGGCGAATCAATCTCGCCGAGGTGAGCTATCTGGATTTGGACTCCATTAATAGTATAGTGGAAAAATTCCGGAATGCAAGCGTTCCGGAAGAAAATTACTCGAATTTTTCCATCCGCTCTCCGGAGGAGGAGAAGGAGCTGATGCGGAACGTCAGCCGCGGGCTGATGCCGCTGGTGGAGAATGCCCGGGACAATGACGCCGAACTTGTCCGGCAGGTCGAGGAAAAAATCGTCGCGGAAGGGTTCGCGCCGGACCGTTTCGACGTCGGGGAACTGATCCGCATGGCGCGCCGCGCGCTCGCGGAGCGGAAACGGCAGATCCGGCGCGCGCGGGAATGGGAGTCCATTACGGAGATCGATCCGTTTCTCGCCGCCCTTTCCGCCGTGTACGGGATGGACTTCCGGATTGATCCCGGCCCGAAATACCGGGGGGAGGAATTCACCGGCTACTGGATCGCCGCCGGCGGAATCGCTCCGGACGAGGCGGCGGCGGTTGTTTCCCGCGCATTGAACCGGGAGATCGCCGACGACGAGGTGATGGATCACTTCCGGCATCTCAAAAAGGGCGACGTGCTGAGACGCGCCCGCGAGGAACGCGCCCGCTACCGGGAGGCGCTCCGGCAGGAGGACGAGGCGGCCGAGGACGAACTCTATGACGCGATCATGGCAGGCGAACAGGTGCTGACCGACGACATCATTCAGGCCTGGCCGAAGGTGGCGAAACGGGTGCGGGACGCCATCGCGCCGAAAGAGGAGGGCAGGGCCCGCGCCTCCTGGGAGGACGTGCGCAAGGCGCTGGGGGCGTCGGAGGATTCCCCGTCCGACTTTCTTGCCGGACTTCAGGCGGGACGGAACGAATTCCGGAGGCTGCTGAAAGCGGCCGTCAACGACGCCCGGGACCTCCGGAACGCCATCCGGGAGGCGGAGCATTTCGTCCGGATCAATCTTCCGCCGGAAATGCGGGGCGATTATCTCGGGAGGATCGTGAAACTCGCGGACTATACCACGGAGCCGACTCCGGCGTATCCGCTCGGCCGCCGCAGCCACGAACTGCTCCGTCTGATCGGGATGCTGCAGGGCTACCGGCTGGCCGACCGCATCCGGGTTATGGCGGAGAAATACCGCACGAAACGGTCCGGACGCGGCATTCCCACGTCGGTTCTCGGCGAGATTCAGCCGATGCTGGAGGAAATCCGGCGGATTCTGCCGATGAGCGACGCCGGGGTCAATCTTCTCCTGGAGGAGAACCGGCGGAAACTCGCGGAACTGCCGGAAAATCCGGAGTCCGAAGGCGAACGGGAAAAACTGATCGAATCGAACCGGCTGCTGGAGATGTTCGGCAAACTGGACCGGAAGGGTCCGGAGGAAATCCGGAACATCTATGAATCGTTCCGGGCGCTGCTGGAGGGCGGCCGCCGCCGCTTCCGTGATTTTCTTACGGAACGCAAGGCGACGCTGGACGACTGGCGGGAACGGGTGAAGGCCGAGGCGACCGGGGAAACGACGCCGGTCACCGGGGCGGTGCCGTATGAAAAACGTCCGTTCGGAGACCGTTTCCTACGGCAGAATATGCAGCTGAGCAGTCTCCTGTACCGGATCAGTCTGAAGAGCGGCCGGCGCTTCGAGGATACGTTCGGCTATGAGCTGTTCCGCCGGATCGAGGCGGCGACGGAGGATGAGGCCACCCGGAACCGCAAGCTGCAGGAAGCGTTCGACGCGATGCTTGCCGATATCGGTATATCGACCATGGCGGAGAAGACGGCGGCCATGAAGGAACTTTCCGAACTGGTCGAACACACCGGCGTTTTCCGGACGGTCTATGTTCGGCAGGTCAGCGGAAATTCCCGGAAGTGGCTGAGTTTTGAAGAGCGCCGGGCCCAGGACCGGAAGAAGATCAAACTGAAGAGAGCCAGAAAAATGCTTGCCGCGCACGACTCCGGAGAGAAACCGCTGGATTTGATGACGGCGGAGTTTCTGCGGCGGCAGCTTGCGGCCAAGGACGCCGGACTCAAGCTGGAGGTGAAACTCTTCGGTGATGAATTCGACGATGCGGCGATGGCCCGTTTTATGGAGGAGGCGGAACGGGAGGATTCGGTGGTGCTGATTCTGCCGGTTTCCGAAAACGCGGGAACGCCGACCGAGGTGGCGATGACCCGGGATGCGGCCATGTCGGTCTGGCTCTCCTGGCAGCAGCCGGATCTGCGCGCGGGCATGGAGTGGAACGGATGGACGACGGAATCCATCGCCCAGCTGGAGAAGTTCATCACGCCGCGTTATCTGGAACTGGCGAAAAAGATGCGGGCACATATCGCTTCCGGCCGGGCCGAACTCTCCCGGGCGGTGACGAAACGCTACGGCGCGGCGCTGCCCGACAACGAATTTTATTTCCCCGCGAGTTTCAAGAATTCGCTCGGCAAAGCCGTTCGCAACGACGCGTTGCTGGGGGGAAGCTACGGAACGATGGGGTTGAACCCATCCTTTCTGATCGCCCGGAAATTTCATCTCAACGATGTGGACGTCAATGCGTCGGCCATGGGGCTTTTCCTGTCGAATCAGCTGGAGACGGCGCATTTTCTGGCGTTTCACGAAGTGCTGCGCGATGCGTTCGGCGTCTTCCGCAACCGGCCGGTGATGGAGGCGATCACGCGGGAATACGGCAAAAATACCTACACCCAACTGATTGACCGCTTTGAGATGCTGGCGGCAAACGGCCGGGATACGGCGGAGGCGATCCATCTGGTGTCCAGCCTCTACCGGTTCTGGGTGCCGTCCAGGATCGCGCTTAATTTGTCCAGCGTGGCCAAGCAGCTGTCCGGGGCGGTGAGTTTCATGAACGACATTCCGGCGGGAGCCTTCTTCGCCGGGGTGGCGGAGAGTACCGCGAACAGCGATTTGTTCCGCCGCTTCGCCGAATCGGTCGAAACCGGCGACTTCCTGAAAAACCGGTTCCACGGCGGAATGGACCCCAATCTGCGTTTCCTGCTGAACAATTCGTTCAACATCCGGGAATATTCGCCGCTGGCGACGGCGTTGACGGAGTACGGGACGCTGCCGACGCGGTGGGCGGACCGGGTGTCCTCGGTGCGCGCCGGATTCGCGGTTTTCAAGTATCATTACGAGGCGGAGAAGGCACGCAACGGCGGCGACGAACGCGCGGCGTGGGATTACGGCATGATGCGCTGGAGAAGGGCGGTGGATCAGACCCAGCAGTCGGGCAAGCTCATGGATCAGAATTATTTTCAGAGTCATGCCGGGATGTACCGGTATCTCACGACGTTTCTGACCAATCCGATGCAGATCCTCAATCTGGAAATCCAGAGTCTGGAAGGATATTTCGGCGGCAAAGGGGAACGCCGGGCGGAGGCCGGGGAAAAACTGCTGCGGCAGCTGGTGGTCAACCATCTGATTCTGCCGACCCTGATGGAGGCGATCACGCAGTTTTTCCGCGCCGGATTCGACTGGGACGAATACAAATTCCGGGATTTTCTCATGGGCTGGCTGCTGGGACCGGCGGAGGGCGTGGTCATCGTCGGAAAGCTGGTGAAGACGCTGGGGGGACAATTGCTCGGCGTGCTTGCCGGAGAACCGGACTCGGGATGGAGCAGATCCATTTTTCAGGCGCTGCCGGTACTGGACGACGCTTCGGCCGGGATCGACCAGCTGGCGCGGCTTTGGAATCGCATGGAGAACGATGAGGATTTCTTCGATACGGATCAGCTGCTCCGCTCGATGAAGAGCGCGGCGGATCTGCTGATGGCCGGAGGCTCGGTTCATCCGGCAGCGGGAACGGTCGGCGCCGCGGCGGGAATGTTCTCGGCGCTGCTGCGGGAAATCCGGCGGATGCTCCGGCTGGGAAATTCCGCCTTTGACGAAGAGGAACGGTGACACAACCGAAAAAAAGAGAGGGTTTTCAGCGTATGACCATTCAAACCATGGAGAGCCGGCGGGAATATGTCGGGACGACGGCGACGGATTATCCGATCGGTTTCCCGTACATCGACCCGGAGGACCTCGTCGTAACCATTCGCGGCGCGGACGGTATTGAGCGGACCATGAAACTGCAGGAGGACTACACCGTTTCCGGAGACACGATTCACTTTCAGACGGCGCCGGCCAGTCAGCGCGTGGTCATTTTCAGAAATACGGCGCGGACGCAAACCACCCAGTTCGAAGACGGCGGCCGTCTCCGGGCGGCGGCACTCAATGCGGCACTGGACAAATTAACTTTGATTACGCAGGAACTGGGGGAAGCCAGAGTCAGTTCCAGCGACATTGCCGCAGTGAAGAACGCCGTTCTGGCGGCGGAGTCGGCGGCGGCCGTCGCGGAGGAAATGGCGCAATCCGCCGGTCTGCTGGCATTGGGGCGGCTGGAGTTTCCGGTGCCGCGACCGGAGAATGATGAACAGCAGTTGCAGCTGGAGCTGGAATTTTCGCAGGAGGCGGATTTTTCCACAGTGGAATCCTTCGGGACGATGGAACTTCCGGAGGCGTTTCGCATGTTCGACGGGGAGAATTTTTCGGAAATTCCGGCGGCATTCATGGCGGAACACACTGGGATGAAGGTGGTGTTTCTGCCGAAAGCTGCTGCCGGCATTGTTCCGGGAGAGGTTTACTATGTACGGAGCCGCTGGACCGACGGGGATGCCGCCATGCCCTGGAGTGCCGCGGTTTATGCGCTTCCGCGCGATGTGGATGAATTGGGCGGAGAAGAGGAGGAGACGGGCGGACTGGCAGTGGGCCAGGTCCCCGATCTGGCCACCGGTCTGGTGCTCTCCGCTTCGGGGGCAAACACGCTTGTCCTTTCCGCCGGTTATGGACTGGATTCCCTGCGACAGCGGATTCTCTCCAGTGCGGACGATCTCGAAGAAACCCTGTCCGGACTGCGGCGCAATACCGAATATTCCAGTTATCTGATCGGACGGCCGTCCGTGACGGACGACGGAACCGGCACCATCACGGATGTGCGGCTGTTCAGCAGCTGCGGGACATTGACCTTGACGAAGGCGTGGCGCAATCCCGCAATGTTCCATTATGAATGGCCGGAAGGTTATGCGGTGGACTGTACCAGGGATGCCGACGGCGATGATCATGCCACGCATGGAGCCTGGCGGGCTTTCGACGGCAGATATTATGATCCGGATACGGGAAAGGAAAAGGACCGGTACTGGGTGAGTCAGGCGCAGGGCGACAGCAAACACACCCTGCAGATGATTTTCGACCGGCCGAAGAAGATTACGAAAGTGAAGGTTCACAATGCGGAACTCTCGCCTTACCCGAATGCCATGGAGCTCTACGTCCTGACCGAAGAACCGGACAATGTGAATTGCAATGTATCCGAGAATACCAACTGGGTGCTGTCCGTCAATGCGATTACCGGTGCGAATACGGCCGGTGGAACGGTCGAGATCGTTCCGGAAAACGCGGCATCGGTTTACGGAATACGGCTGAGAATCCTTTCCACCCACAGCAACAGCAATTATGTACGGCTCGGAGAAGTGGAAATTGATGGTTTTGACGAGGAGGTGGATGAATCGGCCGGCATCGCTCTGCCGGAGGGGTTTCTCTATTATCGGAAGATTGGGGTGTTTCGAACGGACAATGAGGGGAATCTGATTGCCGGTTCGATCATTCCGCATGCGGGAGTGAGAAGCCCGCGTGTGTGGCTCTCCGAACCGCTGTATCCGCGCAAGAACTCCTGGATCGAGGTGGAACACGGCCTGACGATCGATCCGCTCCGGGCCCGGGCCGAGGTCCTCGCCGTCTGCGTGACCCCGGACAAGGGCTATGAAACCGGCGATTTCGC
>CASFXO010000045.1 GCA_949298665.1 uncultured Lentisphaeria bacterium | reverse complement strand
AAGTCACTTCCAACGGACTGCTGGCCGACATCCCGGCCATCGGGATTTACGGTTTCATCCCCCGGGAAAACCTCGGCGGCGGTTTCTCCCGGAAGGACGGGAAGCTGACCGATCACCAGGGACGGCGCCAGTACCGGTGCGGAGATTTCGTCTATCTGAAACTCTCTCAGATCGATCCCGTGCGCGGATCGGCGGAATTCAAACCGGTCTCCCGGTAAAAACAAAACCGGCGCCGGGAAACCGGCGCCGGAACGATCAATCCTCCCTGACTTCTCAGAGCTGTTTGGCGCGGGGATAGCTGCCGAAAACCTTGAACAGGGCGCAGCGTTTTTCCAGCGCGGCAAAGGCTTTCTGTACGATTTCGTCCTGGCAGTGCCCGAAAATATCCACAAAAAAGCAGTACTCCCAGCGCGCCTGCAGCAGCGGTCGGCTTTCGATCATCGACATCGACAATCCCGCATCCCGCAGCGGCTCCAGCGCGTCGAACAGCGCTCCGGAACGGTCCTTCAACACGAAACAGCAGCTGGTCTTGTCGTCTCCCGTCGGCCGCGTCTCCTGATCGGCCACCACCAGAAAGCGCGTGGTGTTGCCGGTGCAGTCCTCGACGTTTTCCGCCACCACCGGCAGCGAATAGCGTTCCGCCGCCGCCATTCCGGCCAGCGCCGCCGCACCCGGTTCCCGGGCCGCCAGCTCCGCGGCGCGGATCGTGCTGGCCACTTCGATCAGGGAAACCGCGCTGAAATTCGCCGCCAGAAACCGGCGGCACTGCCCCAGTACCTGCGGGTGGCTGTAAATACAGCGGATCTCACCGATCGGACTGAGACTGAGCAGCTGATGCCGGATCGGCAGATAGTGTTCGGCAATCACATGAAGCCGGGTTTCCCGCAGCGTGTCCAGCGTGGGATTGACCACCCCTTCGGTGGAATTTTCCACCGGGACGCATCCGTAATCCGCCCGCCCGGATTCCACTTCCCGAAACACGTCGGGAATGCTGTTGACCGGAATATAAACCGCGCCATGTCCGAACTTTTCCCGGGCCGCCTGGCTGGAAAAGGTGCCGTCCGGTCCGAGACAGGCGACCGTCAGCGGCCGCTCCAGCAGTCGGGCCCCGGAGATGATCTGGGCATACACCGCCAGAAGCGTTTCGGTGCGCATCGGTCCGGGATTGGCCGCGATTAATTTTTCCAGCAGTTCCTTTTCGCGTTCCGGCACGTAGATCGGAGCGTCGTGTTCCCTTTTCCAGTCGCCGACCTCCTTCACCAGACGGTATCGGGCGTTGAGAGCGTTGATGATTTCAAGATCGATCCGGTCGATCTCCCGGCGCAATCCCTGCAAATCCATGTAACTGCGGTCCCCTGGTATGTGATGTCGTTTCTCCGTCCGTGCGGACGGACGGCAAAGTGCTTTTTGCATATTATACGTTCCGTTTTCCATTCCGTCAAGTCGCCTGATCGTCGTTGCGCCGTAATTCTCCGAGCGGGCCCGGAACGACTCCGGGCCGAAAAGCAACCGGCTGGAACTTGACAAAATCCGATTGATCATTTATTGTCTATGCGAAAAACGGAGAATTCAGTCCGAATTTTCCGGTTCCGGAAACAATACACCCCAAATCAATGAAGGAGGTTTTGTATGAGATTC
>CASFXO010000044.1 GCA_949298665.1 uncultured Lentisphaeria bacterium | reverse complement strand
GATCGTTGGTCATGGAGCGTTCTTTCCTGATGAAGTATGTTACGTGAAAAGTAATATAACGCTTGAACCGGTTTTTTTAAAGCGGGGGGATTTAAAAAAGCGGAAAACGTGCTATATTTTACGGCAGTACAGTCAGATTTTCCAAACATTGTGGTGAACCATGAATCCCTCTCCGGAGACCGTCGTCGTTCTCGATTTCGGTTCGCAATACAGCCAGCTGATCGCCCGGCGCATTCGCGAATGCAACGTTTACAGCAAGATTCTTCCCTGCCACGCCCCTGCGGAAAAGATCCGTGCCGAACAGCCGCGCGGAATCATTCTTTCCGGGGGGCCCGCGAGCGTTTACGAGGCCGGTGCGCCGCAGTGCGATCCGGGAATTTTCGATCTGGGGGTGCCGGTGCTCGGCATTTGCTACGGGCTGCAGCTGATCATGCACAGTTTCGGGGGGCGGGTGGCGCCGGGGACCGCGCGGGAATACGGCAAGGCCATGTTGCGGATCCGCCGTCCGTCGGCGCTTTTCGCCGGGTTGCCGGAAGAGATTCAGGTATGGATGTCGCACGGCGACAAGGTGCTGGCGCCTCCGACGGGAGAGCTGGAGGTGCTGGCCTCCACGGAAAATACGGAATATTGCGCCGTGGAACTGCCGTCCCGGAGAATTTACGGAATCCAGTTTCATCCGGAGGTGGCCCATACTCCGCAGGGAGGGCGGATCATCCGGAATTTCTGTTACGACATCTGCGGCTGCCGCGGCGACTGGAACATGCAGTCGTTCATCGAGCGTTCCGTCCGGGAAATTCGGGAGACGGTCGGGACGGCGAATGTGATTCTGGGGCTTTCCGGCGGGGTGGACTCCTCGGTGGCGGCGGCGCTGATTCACCGGGCCATCGGGGACCAGCTGCATTGTATTTTCGTCAACAACGGGCTGTTGCGCAAGAATGAGGCGGAGCGGGTCCGGCGGCTGTTCGGCGACAACTTCAAGATGAAACTGACGTATGTGGATGCGACCGACCGGTTCATGTGCGAACTGGCGGGGGTGGATGAGCCGGAGGCGAAAAGGAAGGTGATCGGACGGGAGTTCGTGCAGGTGTTCGACCGGGCCGCTGCCGGGATCGAACATGCGGAATTTCTGGCGCAGGGAACGACCTATCCCGATGTGATCGAAAGCGTGCCGATCGACGGCAATCCGGCGGCGCTGATCAAGAGCCATCACAATGTCGGCGGTCTGCCGAAGGATATGAAATTCAAACTGCTCGAACCGCTTTCCCGGTTGTTCAAGGATGAAGTCCGCGAAGTCGGCCGTCAGCTCGGATTGCCGGAGGATGTGGTCATGCGGCAGCCGTTCCCCGGGCCGGGGCTGGCGGTGCGGCATCTGGGGGCGGTGTCGCTGCGGACGCTGGACATTCTGCGCGACGCCGACGAAATCGTCGTGGACGAAATCAAGGCGGCGGGGCTGTATTACAAGACCTGGCAGACGTTTGCCGTATTTCTCCCGATCCGGACGGTCGGGGTGATGGGCGACAACCGCACCTATGATTACGTGATCGCCCTGCGTTCGGTGGAAAGTTCGGACGGCATGACCGCCGACTGGGTGGAACTGCCGTACGCATTGCTCAAGAAAATTTCCAACCGCATCATCAACGAAGTCCGCGGGGTCAACCGGGTGGTGTACGACATCACGTCGAAGCCGCCGGGGACGATCGAGTGGGAATAAGGGCCCGGGCGGGGCGGAAAGGGTGTGATGCAGATTATTTCCGGGCAGGCGAGGGGGGTGACGCTGGCGGTGCCGCCGACCATGGCGGTGCGGCCGACGGCGGGACGGTCCCGCAAGGCGTTGTTCGACAGTCTCGGGCGGTTTGTCGGGGCGACGGTGGTGGATCTGTTTTCCGGTTCCGGCGCAGTGGGACTGGAGGCGGCGAGCCGGGGCGCTGCGACGGTGGTGCTTGTGGAGAGCGACCGTCGCCACTGCCGGGTGATCGAACGCAACATCCAGGCGGTGCGGAAAACCGGCGTCGTGGCCGATATTCGCCTCGCGGAAGCGCCGGCTCCCGCGATCCGCTTCTGGGGCGGAGCGGTGCCGGACGTGGTTTTCGCCGATCCGCCGTATGAGGAATCGGCGGAGCATTGGCGGCGGCTGGTGCACGACAATGCTTTCCTTCGCGTTGCCGCGGGAGCGCTGCTGGTCTGGGAAATTCCCGATGCCCCGGGGGCGTCCGGGGCGTTTCTGGCGGACAATCCTCTGGCGGAGGGGCGGCTGCGGCGGTTCGGGGGGACCGGTTTTCTGATCGGATATCTGCCGGAGGCCGCCGATGTACAGGGTTAAATCCGGAAGCTGGATCTGGTTCTGGCAGGAACTGGCGGATTGGAACCGGCTCGGGCCGCATCCGGAAGAGATGACGGCGGAGACGAAACTGGTCAAGGCCAATCCGGTGCGCGGAGTATTCCGGCGGGACGGGTATTTCTGCAAACTGGAGATGCCGGAATGCCGGAATCCGGCAACTTTCTGGCGGGCGGTGCTGTTTCCGCGCGCGCGGCGGGAGTTCTACAGCGCGCTGGCATTGGATGTTGCGGGGATTCCGGTGACGCCGCCGGTGGGATACGGCCAGGCGCTGACCTGTTCCATGCTGATCACCCGGGAAGTTCCCGGGGCGATGACGGCCAACGCTTGGTTTCAGGAACAGTTTGTCCGCGGCGGAGGCGATCCGGCGGAGTTTCTGCGGCGCTGGGCGGCGTTTCTGCACCAATTGCTGGCGTCCGGGTTTTACCATCCCGACTTTCACGGGGGAAATCTGCTGTATCAGCCGGAGAGCGGAGCTTTTACCCTGGTGGATGTCTACGGGGTACGCCGCCGGTGGCTGGGCCGCGCTTCCGGTCGTCGCCGCATGATCATGGCGCTGCGGGAATTCCGGGAAATCCTCAACCGGGAGCAGCTGCTGGATTTGCTCCAGTTCTGCGGCGCTGCGAACGACCGGGGCGAGGCGAAGCGATGGCACGACGATTTGCTGCGGTACGCGGCGGCGCGGACGCGCCGGGAGCTGCCGCGACGCTTGAAACAGTTTTTTGACGGCTATGTCAAATACGGAAAAACGGTGGAATGGGCAGGACGGTCGTTGTGGTTGACGCTGGATGCCGCCGGGCAGCCGCTGGCCGAACCGGAGACGCTTGACGGCGGAACATACGAAGTGATTTCCGGTTCAGAGGAAGTGTTGCGGGCACGGCTGAAGCGGGACTTTGAACTGGCGCTGCACCTGATCCCCCATCCGCGCATCGTCGCCCGGGAGGCGGCGGCGGGCCGGATTTATCGCGAACGCGCCGGAGCGGCGATTGCCGAAGAGCAGGGGGGATATCTCCGGGAGCGGCTGCGGATCGTGGGGTTTGATCCGGAGAAATTCAGACTGGTGAGCGACCGCTTCGGACGCCCGGCGGTGGAGGAGATTTGAATGCTGGCCAAAACGTATTCCGCTACCGTGATCGGGATCGACGCCTATGTGGTCGAGCTGGAGGTGAACGTAACCGGCAAATCCGGCGGCGGCGGCGCGGCGGACAGCATGGTTTCCATCGTCGGGCTGCCGGACGCCGCGGTCAAGGAGAGCCGGGACCGGGTGCGTTCCGCCCTGACGAGTTCCGGTCTGGTGCATCCGCGCGGATTCACCGTGGTGAATCTGGCGCCGGCGGATCTGCGTAAGGAAGGGGCGGCGTTCGATCTCGGCATCGCGCTGGGCATGCTGGCGGCGGGAGGCGCCCTGGACCGCGCCCGGCTGGCCCGGACCGCCGTGCTGGGAGAACTCAGTCTGGATGGTTCCATCCGGCCGGTCCGCGGGGCGCTGCCGATCGCCGCCCGGCTGGCGGCGCATCCGGGGATTGAGGCGATCCTGGTGCCCGAGGCCAACGCGGTGGAAGCGGCGCTGGCGGCGGTGCGGCCGATGGTGTTTCCGATGCGGCATCTGCGGGACGCGGTGGTGTTTTTTTCGGATCCGTCTCCGTCGCCCTGCCGGGCGGATCTGCCGGGGTATCTGGCCGCGGAGGAGGAAGGCGTGCCGGATTTCGCGGAGGTCAAGGGGCAGCTGCTCGCCAAGCGTGCGCTGGAAATTGCCGCTGCCGGCGGGCACAATTCGCTGATGATCGGCCCGCCCGGGACCGGAAAATCCATGCTGGCCATGCGGCTGCCGGGGATTCTGCCGCCGATGACGCTGGCGGAGACGCTGGAGACCAGCCGGATTCACAGCGTACTGGGGATGCTGGCCGACGGAAAGCCCCTGCTGTGCAATCGGCCGTTCCGCAGTCCGCACCACACGATTTCCGACATCGGGTTGATCGGGGGTGGACGCGATCCCCGGCCGGGCGAAATCAGCCTGGCGCACAACGGAGTGCTGTTCATGGACGAACTGCCCGAATTCAAGCGCAATGTGCTGGAAGTGCTCCGCCAGCCGCTGGAAAACGGCTGGATCACCGTCTCCCGTGCCGCCGGGAACTGTACGTTTCCGGCGCGCTTCATGCTGTGCGCGGCGATGAATCCGTGCCCCTGCGGGCGCGGGGAAGTGGATCTGGGGTGCACCTGCAAACCGCTGGAAAAACAGCGTTATCGCAAGCGCATTTCCGGTCCGTTGCTGGATCGTATCGATCTGCACGTTGAATTGCGTCAGCTTTCGCAGGATGAATTGCTTGCGGCGCCTGACGGCGAGCCCAGCCGCATCATCCGGGAACGGGTCGTCGCCGCCCGTGAACGGCAGGCCGCA
>CASFXO010000043.1 GCA_949298665.1 uncultured Lentisphaeria bacterium | reverse complement strand
GTATACATTATGAGCATGGCGGCATTACCGGATGGGACGGTTCGGGGTGCGGCCATGCATCCGATGCGCTATTTCGTTTTTGATACCGGCAAACAGGCGTTCACGGGGACCGGCAATGCGGTTTACCAGTGGAATGCGCTGCAGACGGACGGTACGCACCTTTTCATCGGCGGCTACGGCAACGGCGCGCTGCTCGACTGGGACATCACCAGACCCTTCACCGGGGTGGCCAAGAAACCCCGTCCGAATGACAATCCCTACAACTTCGGCGAGGCGACACCGGAAGTGCACCGTCCGAGCTGCATCGTTCTGATGCCGGATCAGCGCACTCTGGTCATGGCCGGTACTCCCGGATACGGCCGCACCGGCGGCGGATTGGTGGTGGCCGACCGCGAACGCCGCACGATGCAGGTCATCCCGCAGGATCGGGTGATGTCGCCTCAGTCGGTCAACAGCCTGCTGCCGTTGAGTGAACGGACGCTGCTCTGCGGCGGCACCGTGACGCCGGGCACCGGGGGGCGCACGATCGCGAAGGAGGCGGAACTCGGTATTTACGATCTGGATAAGCAGGCGTTTGTCTGGCGCGGGAAGCCGGTCGCGGGCGTCAGATCCTATTACTCCATGCTGCCGCTTGCCGACGGCAGGGTGCTGATCGCCGCCGATCTGGACAAACTCCTGGTGTTCGACCCGGCGAAGCGCTTGCTGGAAAAGCAGGTGGCGGTCGAACCCCTCGGCGTCGGCAAAATGGTCTGGCAGCAGGGCCCGCGGATGCTTCAGCGCGACGGGAAGCGGATTCTGGTCCTGCTGGAGCGGGGCATTGCGGAGTTCCTGCCGGAATCCGGTACGCTGCGGAAATTGACGGAAGTGCCGCAGCGCATCACTTCCGGCGGCACGGTCAGCGGCGGGCGGATCTATTTCGCCTGCGGACCGGAGTTGTGGAGTTGTCGATATTGATTTTGAACGCACACCGCGGAAAAACTCCTCCGCGGTCATGACACGGGGGAGTCGCGGTTGCAAAATTCCGTTTTTGTGATATATTACGAAAATGGATTGAAAAAACGGGGAATGGATGTAGCTGATTCTCCGTTCTTTTTTTTGCAGTTTACTCTTTCGGAAAGTACCGGAGCATGTTGCATAGAGAAGAATACGTTCCCGGAATGTTGTCCGCGGCGGATGCCGGAGAGATGGAAGATTCACCCGCCCGGTGGCGGCGCTGGCTGAATCTGGCATTGCTGCTGGTCATTCCCGCTCTGATGATCGTGGTGCTGTGCGCACTGGACCGCAGTTCCCTGACGGTAACGGTCATTAATCCGGCGGTTACCGCATGGATCGAGCGCTGCGGCGTTGTGCTGAGCGTGGCAAGTACGCTGTATTTCATCTGGGTGGTGTCGCTGGCGGTGCGGCGTTACCGGGAGGTCGAGCCGGTATCGGATGCGGAATTACCGACCTGCACCGTGATCGTCCCGGCCTACAACGAAGGACGCCATGTGCTGGAGACGCTGCAGAGCATTCTGGCCGGCGACTATCCGCCGGAAAAACTCGAAATCATGGCCGTCAACGACGGCAGCCGCGATGATACCTGGCAGTGGATTTCCCGGGCTGCGGCGGAAGCCGACGGACGGATTCAGGCGATCAATCTGGAACGCAATCGCGGGAAGCGCGGCGCCATGCATGCCGGGTTTCTGACGTCGCATGGGGAGATCGTGATTTCCATCGACAGCGATTCGATCATTCTGCCGGATACGCTGCGGCGGATGGTTTCGCCTTTCGTCCGTCACCCGGAAGTCGGCGGGGTGGCCGGCAATGTGAAAGTGCTCAACTGGGACGGCGGCCTGATCCCGAAGATGCTGGATGTGAACTTCGTTTTCAGTTTCGACCTGATCCGTGCGGCGCAGAGCGCGGTGCGCGCGGTGTTCTGTTCCCCCGGGGCCCTGACCGCCTGCCGCCGCGCGGTGGTGATGCCGAGAATCGACGAATGGGTGAATCAGCAGTTTCTCGGGCGTCCGGCCAACATCGGGGAAGACCGGGCGTTGACCAATCTGATTTTAAAGTCCGGTTATGCCGTGGTGTTTCAGCGTTCCGCCATCGTTCTGACCCGGGTGCCGGAAACGTACCACGGTCTGTCCCGGATGCTGATCCGCTGGGCGCGCAGCAATATCCGGGAAAATCTGGAAATGCTGTTGTTCGCCTTCAATTTCCGCCGCCGCGCCGCCTACAGCCGGACGGCGCTGGTGGTGAATCTGGTCATGCAGCTGTGCTGGATGGTAACGCCGGTGTTCGCCGCGTTTCTTTTTCTGTACTGCATGATTGCGACGCTGGGGGCGTTTCTGCTGTCGCTGCTGCCGGTGCTGGTGTTGTCCGCGGTGTTTCCGGCGAGCGTTTACTTTCTCCGCCGGGGGTGCAGCGGGACGTGCATGGTGTATTTCTATGCGCTGTTCGGGTTTGTGGCGATGTTCTGGATTGCGCCTTTTGCGCTGTTTTCCTTTCACCGTTCCGGCTGGCTGACGCGCTGAATCAGCGTTTGTCCAGATAAGTCCGGATCAGTTTCGGCAGTTGCCGGTAAAAACGCTCATCCAGATTGAAGCGCTCGCCGATTTCCCGCATCAGCCGCGCGGCGTGGGCTTCGCAGCCGCTGGCCAGGTCGGCGGCGGTGCGGCGCAGCGTGGTCTTCACTTCGGCGATCCGGCAGGGGTCGGAATCCTGCTGCAGGGCGGTTCGGATGGGGCGTCCCTGCCGGGTGCGGCGTTCCTCCGGAGTGGTCGCGGTCAGAATCAGACGATCGGTATTGGCGAGCGTGACGCGCATTTCCAGCATTTGTTCCACGAAGCCGAGTTCGGCATAGAGGCGGCTGATGAAATCTACTGCCTCTGCGGAAAATTTCAGGAGAAATTCGCCGGGAAGGCGGCGGTTCGGCGTCGGCGCCAGCCGGGTGTAGAACAGCAATCCGCTTTTGCCGATCTGGCAGAATTTCGTGGTGTTTTCCGGGAAAATCCGCAGCGCGGTATTGGTGCAGTAGGCTTTTTCCAGTTCACCGGGGGCCAGCCATTCCTCTTCGGTGCGCGGCTGTCTTGCCGCTTCCGCGGCGCGGCGCAGTTCGGCGAAGGAGAAGCGTTCCGGGTCGTATTCGGGAGGAACGACGACGATTTCCAGCCGGATCATGTCCGCCCCCGCGGGCAGGGGGTGGCGGCGGAGAAAATAATTTCTGGCCGTTGCCGCATCGTCTCCGAAACGCAGACTGGGCTTTTCGGCCTGTTCCCGGTTTTCATAGAGAATGCCGCGCAGCATGCGTCCAAGCAGTTCCCGCTGGTTGCGCAGTGCGCGCTGAATAAGTTGATGCAGTTCCATGGCCCGGACCGCCGGACGGCTGGAGGCGTCGGTGGTGCGGATGTAGAACACCCCCTGTTGCAATTCGCCTTCCACGCCGTTGGCACAGACGTGCGGCAGCGAGGCGAAAGGGCGGATGACGAAGACGGCATAACGCTTGCCGTCCACGAGCGGGCGTTCGATGGTGAAGTCGATCGGCGGCTCCACGTGGCGGTTGATGAAGGGGCCGACGATCGAAGGATCGAAGGAGTGGGCCTCCTCCCGGTTCAGGCCGGTATAGACCGAGGGATGGCCGGAGGCATCCTCTCCGACACCGACGACGACGTAACCGCCCTTGGTATTGGCCATGGCCAGACAGTGGCGGACCAGCTTGGCGCGACCGGGGCGGGTAAGGCGGTCCCAGTTCATGGCCGCCTTGTAGTCCAGCTCGTCGGATTCCACGCCGCGATAGATCAGGCTTTTCCAGTCCACCGGGATCTTGTCGGTCAATGTCTGGGGCATGCGCGGCGCGGCTCCTGTTTTTTCAGAGGTCTTCCAGATACACCAGGTGGCGGCAATGGTCGCACTCGGTGACGGCGCCGCGCCGGGCGTGGGTCATGGTCTGGGGCGTCAGTTTGAGAAAACAATTACCGCAGATGCCGTCGGCGATCGGGGAAACCGGCGTGGTGTCGCCCTCCTTGAGCAGGGAATCGTAACGTTCGACCAGGGATTTTTCGATTTTTTCGGCGGCGGCTGCACGTGTCTGCTGCTGGGCGGCGATCTCCTGCCGGATCTCTTTTTCCAGCTGGTCGAACTCCGTCCACTCGGCTTTGAGCGCACGGATCCGGGCGGAGGCTTCGGCGGTCTGCCGTTTCAAATCCGCCTGTTGTTTTTCCAGCTGATCATATTGTTCGATGGCGGTGGTTTCCAGTTCGCTGATCCGTTTCCGGCTCATGCCGATCTCGGCCATCATGGTCTGGTATTCTGCATTTTTCTTGACCAGCGCGGACTGCTGCTGGAGCTTCTGAATGCTGTGTTCGATGGCGGCGACTTCGGATTCCGCCTGCCGGATGGCCAGTTCAGTGGTCTTGACCTTTTTCCGATACCGCTCGATGTCGGCGTCGATCGCGGCTTTGGCATCGGCGATGCGACGGCGTTCTTTGGGGAGAAGCGTCAGTCGGGTGTTCAGATCACGAATACTCAGGTCGATTTTCTGCAGATCCAGCAGAGCCAGTGCCCAGGGTGCCGCCATTTTTTTGAAGGTCCTTTCCAGGTTCATCTGCGCCGCCCGAAGAGTCGGAGCAGCAGCAGGAAGAGGTTGATGAAGTCCAGATAAAGCGTCAATGCGCCCATGATTGCCATTTTTCTGCCGGTTTCGCCGTCGATGCCGGGAGCGGCCAGCGCCATTTCCCGGATTTTGCGGGTGTCGTAAGCCGTCAGGCCGACGAAAATGAAGATGCCGCAGTAGGTCAGAATCCAGTAAAACGTGCTGTTGGCCCAGAACAAATTGATCAGCGTTCCGATCAGGAAACCGAAGAGCGCCATGGTAAAGAACCGGCCGAACGTCGATAACTTCCGTTTCGTCAGGTACCCGTACAAGCTGGCCGCGCCGAAGGTCAGACTGGTGGCGAAAAACGTCGCGGCGATCGACTCGCCGGTGTAAATCAGAAAAATCATGGAAAACAGTACGCTGTTCAGCGCCGCATAGACCAGAAATCCCACGGTTGCCGCGGCCGCGGAAATCCGGTTGATCGCGGCGGTGAGGCCGATGACCAGCAGCAACTCCGCTATGCAGATACCGAAAAACAACCGCTGATTGGCGGCGATCACCTGAATCAGCCGTTTGTCCGCCGCCAGAAGCCAGGCCAGAACGCCGGTCAGCGCCAGTCCCGCGCACATCCAGCCGTAGACGCGGTTGAAGAAGGTGTTCTGGATACGGATGGCCGCCGGGTATTCATCCTGCATGCCGGCATGGTCGATGGTGGTGTGATAACCGGTCATTTCTCCCTCCACAGGAAAACCGTTGAAAACAGTTCAAAAGTCAAAACAATTCCCCCTGATGGTTGCGGTTGGTGGCTTTCAGCCCCAGTTTCTCCCAGGCCTTCGGGGTGGCGACGCGCCCCTTGGGGGTGCGGACGAGATAGCCTTTCTGGATCAGGAACGGCTCGTAGACGTCCTCGATTGAACCTTCCTCTTCGCCGACGGAGACGGCGATGTTCTTCAGTCCTACCGGACCGCCGCCGAAATTGGCGATGATGACTTCGAGGATCCGCACGTCCATGTCGTCCAGCCCGTCGCGGTCGATCTGAAGCATTTCCAGCGCCTGCCGGGCGACGTTTTCCGTAATGATCGAGTCCGCGCGCACCTGGGCGTAGTCGCGTGCCCGGCGCAGCAGATTGTTGGCGATGCGGGGAGTCCCGCGGCTGCGGCCGGCGATCTCGGCGGCGCCCTCCGGTTCTATGGCGATGCCGAGAATGCCGGCGGACCGGGTAATGATCTGCGCCAGGTTCCGCGGGGCATAGTAATCCAGCCGGATGTTGAGCCCGAACCGGGAACGCAGCGGGGCGGAAATCATCCCCTGCCGGGTGGTGGCGCCGATCAACGTGAAATGGGGGACGTTCAGTCGGACCGAACGGGCACCGGGCCCCTGCTCGAGCATGATGTCGATGAAGAAGTCCTCCATGGCGCTGTAAAGGTATTCTTCCACCGTGGTGTTGAGCCGGTGGATTTCATCGATGAAGAGGATGTCGCCCTCCTGCAGCGACGTCAGGAGACCGGCGAGGTCTCCGGGTTTTTCGATGGCGGGGCCGCTGGAGCTTTTCAGGTTGCAGCCGCGCTCATTGGCGATGATGTAGGCGAGGGTGGTTTTGCCGAGACCCGGGGGACCGGAGAGGAGAATGTGGTCCAGCGCCTCGCCGCGTTCCCGGGCGGCGTGCACGAAGAGTTCGAGCTGGTCCTTGACCTTGTCCTGGCCGGGGAAGTCGGCGAAACGGGGGGGGCGCAATGTGTTTTCCCGGGCCGGATCGCGTTTGTTGAGCGTGGAAGTGATGAATCGTTCGGTCATGTTTTCAGCAAAATAAGACTTGAAATTTCCGCCTCGGCGGTGTTAATTATCACACATTCTCTATACTGTAAGTCTTCCGGGAGGAATTGCCAGTGCCTCGACCGGAAAAAAGAAAGGATTTTCCCGATGTACGACCAGAAACGGGCCGCACGGACCGCCGATGCGGTGCGCGGTCTTGCCGCCGACGCCATTCAGAAAGCCAGATCCGGTCATCCCGGCATGCCGCTGGGATGCGCCGATTTCGCCGTGACGCTCTGGGCGAAATATCTGCGTTTCAATCCCCGGAACCCCGGCTGGATCGGTCGGGACCGTTTCGTGCTGTCCGCCGGACACGGGTCCATGCTGCAATATGCGCTGCTGCATCTTTTCGAATGCGGTTTGACCATGGAGGATCTGAAGAATTTCCGGCAGTGGGGCAGCCTGACCCCGGGGCATCCGGAATACGGTCACACCGCCGGCGTGGACATCACCACCGGACCGCTGGGCAGCGGATTCGCCTCGGCGGTGGGGATGGCGATGGCGGAAAAATATTTCACGGCCCGGACCGGACTGGCGGAAAGCGGCCTGCCGGAAAACCGCATTTTCGTCATCAGCGGTGATGGTTGCATGATGGAAGGGTGCACCGCGGAGGCGGCGTCGCTGGCGGGTAATCTGCGACTGGATAATTTGATCGTGTTTTACGACGACAACGCCATCACCATCGAAGGCGACACGGCGTTGGCGTTCAGCGAGGATGTGGGGAAACGGTTTGAAGCGTACGGCTGGCGGGTGCTGCGCATCGCCGATGCCAATGATTTGGCGCAATGCGACGCCGGGCTGGCCGAAGCCGTGGCCGGGGACGGACGGCCGACCCTGCTGATCGGAAAAACCCGGATCGGTTTCGGCGCGCCGAACAAGGCGGGCAAGGCCTGCACGCACGGGGAACCGCTCGGCGAGGAAGAGGTGGCGGCGCTGAAACGGCATCTCGGGCTGCCGGCGGAACCGTTTACGGTGGAGTCGGACGTGTACGCGTTCTGTCATGAGCGGGCGGCGGAGTTGGAGGCGGACGCCGCGGCCTGGGACAAGCGTTTCCAGACCTTTGTCGAGGCGGACCCGGAACGGGCTAGGCTGATGGAGGCGCTGCTGAATCGTCGGGTTCCGACCGGTTTGAAGGAGGAATTTCTGAAAGTCATTCCCGTGGACAAGCCCGCGGCCTCCCGGGTGGCCGGCGGCGCGGTGCTGCAGAAGGCGGCGGAACTGGTGCCCGCGCTGTGGGGCGGCGCCGCCGACCTGGCGCCCTCGACCAAGACCGCGGTGAAGGACGGCGGCAGTTTTTCGGCGGAGAACCGGACGGGGCGCAATGTCCATTTCGGCATCCGGGAAATGGCCATGGGACTGGCGGGAAACGGGATGGCGCTGCAGGGAACGGTGATCCCCTATACGTCGACGTTCTTTGTGTTTTCGGATTACATGAAACCGGCGATCCGGCTGGCGGCATTGCAGAAGTTGCATGAAATTTATGTGTTTACGCACGATTCCTTCTACGTCGGCGAAGACGGACCGACGCATGAGCCGATCGAACAGATCGCCATGTTGCGGTCGATTCCCGGTTTGACGGTGATCCGTCCGGCGGAAGCACACGAAGTGGCGCAGGCCTGGGCCGTCGCACTGGAAACGGACGGGCCGGTGGTGCTGCTGCTGACCCGGCAGGATCTGGCGCCGTTCTCTCCGGAACAGGCCCGGACGGTGGCGGTGGCGCGCGGCGCGTATGTGCTCAGCGACGACGAGGATTTCGACCTGATACTGATCGCGACCGGTTCGGAAGTCAATCTGGCGCTTCAGACCGCCGACATGCTGCGGAAGCTGGAGGTGCGGGTCCGGGTGGTGTCGATGCCGTCGCAGGAACTTTTCCTGAAACAGGACGAGGAGTACCGGGAATCGGTGCTGCCGTCGTGGTGCGGCTGCCGGGTTTCGCTGGAAGCGGCATCGACTTTCGGCTGGCAGCGGTTCATCGGAATCGACGGACTGGCGATCGGGCTGGATCATTTCGGAGCTTCGGCGCCCTACAGGGTGCTGGCGGAAAAATTCGGTTTCACCCCTGAGGCGGTGGTGCAGCGGATCAGCGAACACTTCGTGCGTTACGACGAAGACGAGGAGGAGGAAGACGACGAGTGCGGTTGCGGGTGCGGCTGTCGTCACCACCACGAAGACTGATTTCCAACGATAATCCTGTCGCGGGCGGAAGCTCCGCTCCGGATGACGGAAAAAAACAACGCGGCAGGCGGTATGCGCCTGTCGCGCTGTTCATTTTTGACTGGAGCGCCTGACGAACGATCGCAATCGGACACCGGCGGCGCCACAGCGATTCAGAACGCAAGCTGTTCCCTGAGGAAGCGGATGTACTCCATGTCGCGGCGGGCGGCGATGGTGCCGTCGCCGGTACAGGGGTATTCGATGGCGATGCGGTCGACGGTGCCGGTTTTCCGCAACAGTTCGAGGATCTTGCGCTGATTGATGATGCCCTGGTCCAGATGGGTGATGACGAAAGCACCGTTCAGGACGAACAGATTTTTCAAATGGGCGTAGGTGATGTAACGGCCCGCGATCTCAAAGACCTGCTCAATGGTCTCACCGTTCCGGTTCAGCTGGATATTGCCCTGGTCGTAATTCAGTCCCACCGCCGGATGGCAGGTGCGCTCCATCAGTTTGCGGCAGGGGGCGGCGAGATCGTGCAGATAGCCGTTGTGGGTTTCGAGGGCGATTTTCATGCCCAGTTCCGCGGCGCGGTCGCCGATTTTCCGCAGACCGGCCGCGGCGCGGTCGAAGTCGTCTTCCCCGGCCATGCCGCTGCCGTTGCGGTCGAATTCCATGAAACTGCCGCCGGGCCGCACCAGGACGCCGGTGAAGAAGTTGATCAGCGGCGTACCGCACGCCTGTTTCGCCCAGAGCAGAAATTCTTCAAATTGTTCCGTATCCCGGCGAACTGTTTCCGCGTCTCCTCGGCAGAAATCGATGCAGCCGCCGAAGACGATGGTCAGGTCCGGATAACGCTCTTTCAGGGCGGCGACGGTCTCCTGGTATTGGAGCTGGGTGCGATCCTGGTAACGGTAACGCCAGCGCAGTTCGACGCCGTCGCAGCCGTTGTCGGCGGCGAGGCGGAACAACCGTTCCAGAGCATCGCCGTCTCCCTCCAGATAATTGACATGCAGCAGAATTTCCATTGAGTTTTTCCTTTCCCGGAAGAACAATTCCGTTTCGATGTGAAACACACGGCCGGATATTCGGGGGATTCACGTGAAATCCGGTCGATGTTTTCGATGATTACGGGAATATGTCGCTGCTCAGCGCCGCAGGCGGCTGAAGTTGCCGGAACGTTGCAATACCGGGGCGGAGCGCTGCGGAGTCCAGTTTTTGGTGCCGGAACTCGATTGACCCGGTTTCGCAGAGCGGTTGATCTGCGTCGATTTTTTCTGGACGGTGGTTGACTGTACCGGTTTTTTCTGAATGGCGGCCGGCTGCGTCGGTGTGGGCTGAGTGGTACTCGGCAACAACGGCTTGAACCAAAAGGTGGAATTCGCCGGTTTGACCGGTTTGGCAGCGTGGATGCCTTTCGTCGGTTGCTTTTGACTGGTGGTTGTTGCCGGTTTCGTGGACGATGTCACCGTAGTCGCGTTCGATGAGGCGGGTGGGGTCGGGCGCGGCTGTGGAATTACGATCTGAGGTTTTCCGGAAACATGCGGGCGGCCGGGCCGATTCCAATTCGGGCGGTTCGGTCGCGACGGAGGCGTCCAGCCCGGGTATGGAGGCCGCGGAGGCCGGCCCCAGCCGGGGCGCGGCGGCCGGTGGGGCGGTCGATGGTGGTGATTCCACCAGCAGACCGGGCGATAGCTGGGGCCGATGTAATACGTGTAAACCCCTCCGAAGCCGCTGTAGTAATAGGGGTCGTTGTTGCCGTAATAGGGAACCTTGCCGAGGGTATCGCCGTCGGAATCGGTAGAAGCTGCGTTTTTTTGTGCCTGCTCTACGTCGACAAAGTCGTCAATCGTCGGCATGGTGGTGGCGTCATTCTCCGCCAGCGCCTGTTCCGGAGCGGTGTCGGTCAGGCCATTGTCTTCCGGGGTGGCGGCGGCATAGGTACCGTAGATTTCGAGATAACGGTCGACCAGTTCGGCGGCGCGGTCCAGACTGTCGGCGTAAACGGGAATTTCTTCTCCCTTGTAACGGGCCTTCAAGCCGGTCGGATAGATGAATCCGCTCCATTCACCGTCATCGGGGAGATTGCCGCCGTCGATCTGGATGATGTCCTTTTTCAGTTCGGCGCCGGAGATGCGTTCAGTGATTTTTACGACGCAGCCGGAACGGGTGGGGGCGACGGTCCGAACCTTGACCGAACTGCGTCCCGAGTAGATGGCAAAGCGCAGATCTTCCGGCTGGATCGTGATGTCCTCTCCGGAGAATTTTGCCTTGATCTCCCGGATGATGCGCTCCAGACGGGATTTGGCGTCTTCGGTGACGCTTTCCATGTTTTTGCCGGAATAGGCCTGTATTTTCTTTTCGAATTCCTGTTCTTCCTGCGGATCGTAGCCGAACCGTTCCTGAAGATCTTCCGGAAGGTTTTTGAAGCTCAACCCCTTCAAGACATAGTAACCGTCGGCATTGACGTATCCGATGTCAATGCCGCCGGGATTGACTCCTTCGACGACGGCATTTTTAAAGGTCTGGCCGTCCCGGGTCTGGATATCCATCGGCGGATAGTCAGCCATGACGCCCAGCGTGGTCAGCAGACAGACCGGAAACAGCAGCAATTTGTTCCACATAAGGGGCCTCCTCGTCATCTTATCGGATCATGGGACACTATAATTCCAATCGGAAAAAATATCAACAGCGGAATCGGGAACTTGTAATTTTTTCTTTGATGAGTATTTTATCCGATAATACGGCCATTGGCGAATCTGGATATCAGGAAAGGAATACGCTATGAAATGGTGGAGCGCTCTGTTGCTGGGGGCGGCGCTGGTCGGACCGGTGCTGTCCGGAGGTGAGCCGAAAGTGGAGGACTATGCCGGCAAGCAGATTGAACTCTGCATGATCGGCGACAGCATCACCTGGGCCGGGCTCGGGGATTGCTGGCGGAAGTTTCTGGTGGCCGAGATGCCGGAGCTGGCGTTCATGGGAACGCACACTGCGAAGGACGGCTACAGTCATGCCGGAGAGGGGGGCAACACCACGGGGCGGGTGCTGGCGCGTATCGACAGCAGGGCCTCGGTGCCGGACAGCCGTTATTACCATGTGCTGATCGGAGTCAATGACAACGCCGGCGCCCGGAAGGCGGAAGATGTGCCCGCCCGGGCCCGCCGGACGGTGGATTCCATTGTGGAAATCGTCCGTCATCTGGAGGAACGGCCCTGTACGGAAAAAATCTTTCTGGGCAGCCTGCTCCCCTGCGGTAACCCGAACAACCCCGAGGACATGAAATTCCGCGATGCCGCCAATCAGGAGACCAACAAGATTCTTCGGGCGGAATTTCAGAAGCTCTTTCCGTCCGGCAAGGTGGTGTGGGTCGAATATGAAAATTCGCTCCGGCCGATGCCGAACTGGCGGAGCATCATCCGGCTGCATCCCAATGAGGAAGGTTATACGTTGCTCGCGAAGATGCTGGCGGACGTGCTGAAGAAGGAAACCGTGCCGCCCGCCGATGTTCCGGCTGCGAAGTACGGTGTCGGGGTGACCAATCTCTGGAGCAGCAGGAGCGATTGCACCGCGCCGCTGATTCCCGGCTGGTATGTGGCTTCATTCGATGTGGACGAGGTGAACGGCGATGCGTTGAAGTTCACCATCGAAAGCCGTTTCCCGCGCTCGCTCAAGACGCCCTACAAGAAGGAGTTCAGCGTGAAGGCCGAGCCCGGCGGACGGGCCGAGGTGGAATTTTTCACCGGTTATCAGGGGTACGGGTATGACCAGTGTTCGATGGTGATCCGGCCGGAGAACGGTAAAATCTCCAGGGTGCTGGTGGAGAAAATGCGGCCGACCCGCAAGGCTTCCCGGTACGGGGAAGGCAGCTATATTGACGCCGACAGTCCGATGAGCCTCGGTGAAAAGCTCGTGCCGGCGAATTGACCTTGAGCGAATGACCATTCCGTTCTTTCCGAATCGTCGGGTTCGTCTGGAATGGCTGCTGGTCATCGGCGCGGTTTCCGGAGTCTGCCTGCAGCAGGGCGGCGCGGGAATCGCGCTTTTTGCTGTGTTGGCTGCGGCCCTGTTTCTGGCATTGCCGTGGCGTCAGGCGACGGCGCTGCTGGCGGCGGCGCTGGCGGGATTTCTGTCCACCCGGATGCGGGATGATTTCGGCGAGGGGCATTATGCCGCGCTGCTGGGGAACCGGAGCCGGGGCGGCGAGCTGCGGGTGCGGGTGACGGATGCCGGAACGACCTCATGTTCCTGGCTGGCACCGCCCGTGCCGCTGAAGGTCGAGGTGAGTGCCTTCCGGGCCGCCGGGGAAGACGACTGGGCGGCGGTGCATGGAAGGACGTTGCTGTATCTGCCGTATGAAAGTGATTTCCGGCCGGAATACGGGGATCTGCTGCTGCTTTCCGGGCGGTTTCTTCTGCCGCGGCGCCGGTCGGTGCGATTGTCTCCGGAGGGGAATCCGCTGCCGGAGCGGGAGGACGATTCGTTTGCCCGTTATCTGGCGCTTCGCGGCAGCGTGGCGGTTTTCCGGGCGGATTCCGTGCGGCGGATCGGACGGCGTCCGGGATGGATGGGGGCGGTGCTGAAGGGGCGCGACCGATGTCTGGAAGCGGTGGTCAGGGGTATGGACAACCCGCATTTCGCGGCCAACGCCGCGGGGCTTTTTTTCGGTTGCCGGAGCGGGATGGATGAGCGGACGCGACTGGATCTGGTGCGTTCCGGAACGATTCACCTGTATGCGGTCAGCGGGTTGCATGTGGGGGCGCTGGCGCTGGTGGTGCTCTGGCTGTTGCGGCCGCTGCCGTTCCGGATACGGTATCTGGTTCTGCCGGTGTTGATTCTGGTTTATGTGGTGACGACCGGGGCCAATGCGCCCGCGGTACGGGCATTCGGCATGATTGCGGTCTGGTGTTGGCTGCGGGCGATGCTGATGCGGACGTCGCCGTTGAATGGATTGTGCGTGCTGGCGGCGGTGCTGGTGGTGATCCAGCCGATGTATGTGCGGGATGCGGGATTTCTGTATTCCTTTGTGATCACCGGCGTGTTGCTGCTGCTGGCGCGGAACTGGCGGCGGAGTCGCGGGATTTTTTTCGATCCGGAGCCATGGATGCCGCCTTCACCGTTGCGGAACCGGCTGCATCGGATCCTGCAATGGCGGCGGGACGCGGTGCTGGCGGTGATTTCCTGCACGGCGGCGTTTCTGGGAGGAGCGGCGATTTCCCTGGCGTTTCAGGGAATGTTTTTTCCGGGAGCGGTGGCGGCGAACATTCTGCTGCTGCCGGTGGTGGGGTGGATGTTCGCTGCGATGCTGCTCAAATTGCTGACCGGCTGGCTGTGGAACAGCTGGGCCTGGTTGCTGGCCCGGCTGCTGGAAGGTGCATTCGCCTTTCTGGATCTGGTGGCGGGAACGGTGGCGGACTGGTTTGACGCTACGGCTTCGGGACCGCCGG
>CASFXO010000042.1 GCA_949298665.1 uncultured Lentisphaeria bacterium | reverse complement strand
CATTTTCGGCGGAACCCTGGTACATGCCGCGGCCAATCCGAAAGGTGGAAAGATGAAAATACTGGTGATTACGGGAAGTCCCCGGAAAAACGGGAACTCCAACACGCTTGCGGACCATTTCAGCCGCGGCGCAAAAGAGGCCGGACACGAAATCGTCCGTTTCGATGCCGCGTTCAAGGACGTTCATCCCTGCATTGGTTGCAACAAATGCGGCATGAACGGAGCGTGTGTGTTCAAGGACGATTTTGAGTTCGTCCGGAAACATATCCTTGACGCCGGGATGGTGGTCTTCGCCACACCGATGTATTACTTCGGCATCTCCGCGCAGATCAAGGCGGTGATCGACCGTTTCTATGCGATCAACGGTTCGATCCATGTACCGAAGAAAGCCGCATTGCTGATGACTTATGCCAATACCGCCGCAGGAGATGCGAAACCGATTCTTGCGCATTACGAGGTTCTGCTGAACTATCTCGGATGGAGCGATGCCGGACAGGTTATTGCGTCGGGAGTCTGGCCGGTCGGAGCGGTCAATCAAACAAAATATCCGGAACAGGCGTATCAACTTGGAAAGAGTGTGCAGCCATGAATCGACGCGATTTTCTCAAATCGGCGGCACTGGTTACGGCTGCCGGAGCCGTGTTCGGAAAGGGATCGGTTTTGAAAGCGGCGGCAGCTTCCGTCGCCCGCCCGGCCGGTTCGATTTTGAACTTCAATTCCCGGATGCGGTATCGTCCGATGGGGCGGACCGGAGTGAATGTTTCCGCGCTCGGGTTCGGGCTTCTGCGTCTCCCGATGGAGGCTGACGGCAGGACGGTGGATTTCGATCAGAGCGTCGCCATGATTCACCGGGCGATCGAGGGCGGCGTCAACTACATCGACACCGGGCGGGTCTATCTCGGCGGACAGAGCGAGGCGGTCGCCGGGAAAGCGCTCAAAGGCAACTGGCGCGAACGGGTCTACATTACCTCGAAAGCTCCATGGTGGATCATGGAGAAACCGGATGATTTCGAGAAGCTTTTCGATGAATCCCGTCGGACGATGGGGTGCGAGGTCATTGACTTCTACCATATCCACATGATCATGCACCGGGGCTGGAGGGAAAAGGTGATTCCGTTCAGACTGATCGACAAAATGATGAAGCTCAAGGAACAGGGAAAAATCCGCTTCGCGGGCTTCTCGTTTCACGACCGGCTGCAGCTCTTCAAGGAGGTGGTCGAAGCCGCCCCCTGGGATTTCTGCCTGATTCAGCACAACTACCTCGATTATGAATATGAGGCCGGCTGTCTCGGGCCGAAATACGCCGCCGCCAACGGCATGGGACTGGCCGTGATGAAACCGGTACGAACCGGGTTTCTGGCAAACCTGCCGCCGTCCATGCGCGCGGCGCTCCGTTCTACCGGTATCGAAAAGCCCGACACCGAATGGGCGCTCGACTATCTCTGGGACATCCCGGAAGTCAGCGTCGCGGTGAGCGGCATGGGTTCGATGGCCGACGTTGAGGCCAATCTCCGGTATGCTTCGAAAGCAGCGCCGAATATGCTCACTCCGGATGAACGAAAAGCGCTCGGCGCGGCCATTCAGGCGTATCGGAAGACGCCGGGGCACATCGACTGCACCGGCTGTTACCAGTGCATCCCGTGTCCGCACAACGTGGCGATCGGCTACATCTTCGCCTACGTCTACAATAATTATCTGGTGCATCGGGATAAGAAACGGGCGCTCTTTGACTACACGGTTTCCATGTCGCCGATTCAGCGCGGGGCGCCGGCCTCGGCGTGCGTGAACTGCGGGGCGTGTCTGGCGAAATGTCCGCAGAAACTCAACATTCCGGAATTATTGAAACGGGTCCGGAAGGATCTGGAAGGTTGATTGCGAGCACAAAAGAGGCGTTCTGAACGATAACAAGCAAACAGGAGGCGCAACATGTCGTTCGGATTCACGGAAATCATTTTAATCGCGCGCTTTATTCTGATCGTGTTCGGAGCCAGGCGGATCCCCGAAATGGACCGGGCCATGGGCCGTGCTTCCCATGAATTCAAAAAGGAAGAAAGAATCTCTGAATCTGGAAAGTCAGGCGCTGATGACCGCGATTCTGATCGTCGCG
>CASFXO010000041.1 GCA_949298665.1 uncultured Lentisphaeria bacterium | reverse complement strand
CTGCTGCCGGTGGTCTGGAATTCCGGCATTGCGGCGACGGTGGAGGTGAGGCGGGGGATGCCGCTTTTTGCCGAACCCCGGTTTGACGCGCCGGTGCGGGGGGGGTGATGACGGGGCCGGGACGGGCGGAACTGCTGGATGAAACGCTGGTGCTGGTTTCCCGGCATCCGCTGGCCCGTTATTATACGTTTTCCCATATTCGGCTGGCTGACGGAATGGAAGGATATGTCGAGCCGACCACGACGGTGGAACCGCGCGGAGAGGGGCGGTACGGACTGCGCCATGCGCCGTACCGGCCATGGTGGCGGTATGGACTGGGAACGTTGCTGCTGGCGGCATTGGCGGGACTGGGAGGAGAATATCTGGTGCGCCGCCGTCGGGGGCGGGGCTATACGTTCCGGGAGCGGGGCTGGCGGCTTGCCGCGGTGCTGATGTTGACGCGGCAGCTGCTGTTGCTGACGGTAGTGCAGGGCGGCGGCAATCTCCTGACGTCTCCGGCGGATGACGAGGGGTATTTTCAGAACGCGCTGGATTTTCTGCGGGGAGATTTTTTCCGGCCGTGGCATTTTACGGTGGGGTTGAGCATTCTGTATCTGCCGTTCATGCTGCTGACGGGGGCGGAGCGGGTGGCGGAAATCATGGTGCCGTTCTCCTGGTTTTCCGGAATGGTGCTGGCGCCGCTGCTGCCGGTGCTGGGGTTTTTCATCGGCCGTCGCCTGACGGGCCGGGAGCGGCCGGCGTTCATCGCGATGGCGATCTGGGTGGTGCTGCCGTTCTTTTTTCACCATCTGGCGGATTTTTCCTCCAAAGTCTTCGTACCGGACTGGGGCTGGCCGTCGTTCGAGTTTACGTTTCGGCATTACATCACGCTGATCGGGGCGGGATTCAACGCCATGAGCGATACACCGTCCTGCTTTGCGGTGCTGTTGACGATTCTGCTGTCGTTGCGCTGGAAGTCGTCGCCGGGACGTTATCTGCTTCTGGGGATGCTTTTCGGATTCGGCTGCATGATCCGGATCAACAATATTTTCTTCCTGCCGGTGATCGCGCTGCTGGTCTGGCGGCGGGGCGGGGACCGGTGGCGCGATGTCAAATTCACCGTCCGGGCACTGGCGGCGGGAGCGGGCGGATTTCTGCTGGGGTTTCTGCCGCAGATGCTGGTGAATGCCTTCTTCTACGGTCATCCCCTGCTGTTTTCCTATACCCGTTACGCGGCGGGGGCGCACACGTATTTTTCGCCGATTTTCTTCAATCTCAATACGGCGTATTACGGCGCGGTCAATCAGATCGCCTGGATCGGCGGCTGCTGCGGACTGCTGCTGATGCGGAGTGTCCGACTGCGAACGGTGCTGGCGCTCTGGGCAGTGCCGATAATTGTGTTTTTCTGCGGATACAGCCATGGGACGGATGATCCGATCCGCTTCATCATGACTGCGACTCCGGCGCTGCTGCTGGCGGCGACGTGCGGAGAATGCTGGCGCGGGTTGTCGCGTCGGGAATGGGGATTGGCGGCGCTGGCGCTGGCGGTGCTGCTGGCGGCGCCCAATGTGACGGTGGGAGACTGGCGCTGGTACCTGGAGGCAGGGCATGTGCCGGCGCGGCCGTTCCGGGAGGGACCGGCGGTTTATCCGGCGCTGGCGGGGTTGCTGCTGGCGGCGTGGGGGGTACGTCGGAAAAAAACGCTGTTGCATGTTTGTAACTCTTTGTGGGGTATTGTATTTGTTCGGAAACGCCTATGTGCCGGCGATGCTGCTGACGGTGGCGCTGCTGCGGGCGCTGGCGGATCTCTTCCGCCTGGCGCGGTTCCGGACGGTGCGGGGAAGGTGAAAAAGCGCTGCCCCCGGCTTGCCAAGCATCGGGAACGGTGTTATATTACCCTTTCATGATAAAGGAAATGACTTTTTGCTGAACGGAATGATATGACGGAGAGAACTCTGATACGGAATTTCTGCATCATCGCCCACATCGACCACGGCAAATCCACGCTGGCCGACCGGCTGCTGGAATACACTCACACCGTGGCGCAGCGCGACCTGCAGGAACAGCTGCTGGACGACATGGATCTGGAACGGGAACGCGGCATCACCATCAAATCCCACCCGGTCCGGATGCGGTACGTCGCCGCGGACGGCAGAACTTATGAGCTGAATCTGATCGATACCCCGGGACATGTGGACTTCACTTACGAAGTCAGCCGCTCGCTGGGTGCCTGCGAAGGGGCGCTGCTGCTGATTGACGCGACGCAGGGGGTGCAGGCGCAGACGGTGGCCAACGTGTCGCTGGCGTTTCGTCAGAATTTGCGGATCATCCCGGTAATCAACAAGATCGATCTGCCGGCGGCGAATATGGCGCTGTGTTATGAGCAGATGGAGGAGATTCTGGCGATTCCCCGGGAAGAGGCGTTGCTGGTCAGCGGCAAAACCGGAGATGGCGTGCCGGAACTGCTGGAGGCGGTGGTTCAACGGTTTGCGCCGCCGGAGGAACCGGAGCAGCCGGGGTCCTGTGCTCTGATTTTCGACTCCAACTACGATTCATACCGGGGGGTTGTGACCTATGTCCGGGTCCGCAAAGGGGTGTTCCGTCGCGGATCCCGGGTGCGGCTGTTCAGCAACCGGCTGGAGAGCGAGGTCAAGGAGGTCGGCTTTTTCGGACCGCAGATGCAGGCCGCAGCGGAATTGACCGCCGGTCAGGTGGGGTACCTGATTCCGAACATCAAAAGCCCCTCGGATACGCGGATCGGCGATACCGTGACCAACGTCAATGATCCCTGCGCCGAGCCGCTGCCGGGCTTTCAGGAAGTCCGGCCGATGGTGTTCAGCGGGATCTATCCGATCGACACCGCCGATTACGACCAGCTCAAGGCGAGCATGGGCAAACTGCAACTCAATGACGCGGCGTTTTTCTATCAGGCGGAGACCTCGGCGGCGCTGGGCTTCGGGTTCCGCTGCGGTTTTCTGGGGCTGCTGCATATGGAGATCATTCAGGAGCGGCTGCGCCGGGAATACGGCATGGACATCATCGCCACCTATCCCAGTGTGATTTACCATGTGTATCTCAAATCCGGGGAGATGGTGGAGGTGGACAACCCGGTTCATCTGCCGGACCCGGCGGCGATCGAACGGATCGAAGAACCGATCATCCGGGCCCGGATCATGACGCCGACCGATTACATCGGCGACGTCATGAATCTGGTGATGAACAAGCGCGGCTACTGTACCCAGACCGATTCGGTGGACGCGCATCACGTGATCATCACCGCGGAAATGCCGATGCATGAAATTCTCATCGATTTTCACGACAAGCTGAAATCCATCACCCGCGGTTACGGCAGCATGGATTACGAACCGTGCGGCTACCGGGCGGACAAGCTGGTGAAGCTGGATATTCTGGTGAACGGTGATCCGGTGGACGCGTTTTCCTCGATCGTGCATGTGGACGCGGCTCCGGTGCGGGGACGGCAGCTGGCGGAACGGCTGAAGGAGGTGATCCCGCCGCAGATGTTCCAGATCGCGATTCAGGCGGCGGTGGGCGGCAAGGTCGTGGCGCGCGAAACCATCCGGCAGTTGCGCAAGAACGTGCTGGCCAAATGTTACGGCGGCGACATCACGCGCAAACGCAAATTGCTCGAAAAACAGAAAGAAGGCAAGAAGCGCATGAAGCTGATCGGGCAGGTCAATATTCCGCAGGAGGCGTTTGTGGCCGTGCTGCGGGCCGGAGAAAACGACAAATAGTTACGGAACAAGCCGTTTCGACAGACGGAACGGCAGATGACGGAAAGAGCGGCAAGAATGTTCCATTACAAAGAATGGCGGACCCGGCGGGAATTGCGGAAATTCCGCGATGCGATGGCGACCCTGCGGCACGCGGACGACGATATTCTGGATGAACGCCAGAAAACCGGTCTGGACGAACTGATCGGGGAGGGGAAGGCGCTGAAGAACGCGCCCGCGGCGGAAATTGCCGCCTACCTTTCCGCGGCGCCGGGGCGGCTGTCGCGGCTCGTGCCGCCGAAACGGTTTCCGGCGCTGCGCGAATGGCTGGACATCATCGCGGTGGCGATGGCGGTGGCGTTCGGGGTGCGGGGGTTGTTTCTACAGCCGTTCAAGATTCCGACCAGCAGTATGCAGCCGACGCTGTACGGAATCCACTTCATGGAAAAAAAGGGGGGAGCCAACGCCTGGCTGGAGAAGCTGCCGCCGACGCTCAATCTGCTGTTGTTCAGTGCGCGCCCGGCGACGCTGGTGCTGCCGGAAGGGGGACGGGTGGATCCGGGCAGTTTGAAGCGTTCCGGAAATGCTCTGTTCGATTTTACCTCGTTTCGACTGGGTAACCGGGAATACCGGCTGCCCGGAGATCCGCGCAAGGTGCTGGAGTATTCCGGAATCGACCCCTATACCGAATATCGGGCGGGGGACGTCATCTGC
>CASFXO010000040.1 GCA_949298665.1 uncultured Lentisphaeria bacterium | reverse complement strand
AGCGGAAAGGTCGGGGACGCCAGCAGTTTCCGCAGCGTGGTCTCCTTCATCTGCTCCACCTGGGCGAAACGCATATGGCGGCGCACCGCGGATTCAACGACATTCTGCTGGTCGAGCGGGAACCGCAGCCGCCGGGTGATTCCCGCCGCCATGTCCGCACCTTTCGCCTCGTGGCCGAAAAAACGGATGCGGCCGGTTTCGTCCCGATGCCGGGTCGGCGCTTTGCCGATGTCGTGCAGCAGGACACTCCAGGCCAGTTCCGGTCCGGCGCAGCGCAGGTGGGCAAGCATCAGCAGCGTGTGGGTGAAAACATCCCCTTCCGGATGAAATTCCGGTGGCTGTTCTACGCCGTCCAGCGCGGCGACCTCCGGCAGCAGCCGGTGCAGCAGTCCGAGCTCGTGCAACAGCCGCACCGCCCGGTCTGGCGCGAGACCAGTCAACAGCGCGGTGAGTTCGGCGCGGACTCGTTCCGGGGCGATGTTTACGGTCAGCGGCGCCAGTTCGCGAGCCGCCGCTGCCGCTTCCGGCGCGATGGCGAACCGCAGTCGCGCGGCGAACCGCACCAGTCGTAACATACGCAGATAGTCCTCCCGGAAACGTCGTCGCGGATCTCCGACAGTACGGAGAATACCCGATTGAAGATCAGCCAGCCCGCCGGTGAAATCCAGCACTTCGCGGTGTTCCGGGTCGAAAAAGAGCGCATTGACTGTAAAATCGCGCCGTTGTGCGTCGATTTCCGGATCGGTCGTATAACGGACCTGTTCCGGATGGCGTCCGTCCTGATAATTACGCTCTTCCCGCAGGGTGGCGATTTCAAAATTCCGTCCGTCCCGTTCCAGCAATGCCACGCCGAAACTGGCGCCGACAAGTTTCAACTGTTCCGGGTAACGGGCGGCCAGTTCTTCCGGGCGCGCGGTGGTGGCCAGATCGTAATCCTCCGGTTTTTTCCCGCAGAGCCGATCGCGCACCGCGCCACCGACGATCCAGGCGCCGAACCCCGCCGCGCGTAGTTCCGAGACCAGTGCCGCCGCCGCGCAATAGGCCGGGTCTTCATCAAAGTGAAGCGGTATTCGGCGCATGGGTTCAGAAAATGGAATCGGGGAAGTAGAATTTTTCGGCATTATCCCGGTTGATGACTTCAGCCGGAATGACCACTCGTTTCTGATCCGTCAGAGCTTTGCCCCGGGCCAGTGCCAGCGCGTGTTCCATACCGGTGGCCACCATTCCCGGGGGATAGGTGACGTCAAACGGCACGAGCGGATTGCCGTCCAGCACCATTTTCACCACCCGTTTGGCGCCGGCGCCGCCGATGAAACAGCGGATGTCTTTGCGGCCGGACTCCTCGTATGCCTTGAGGGCGCCGAGCAGCACGTCGTCGTCGCCGACCCAGACGGCGTCGATTTCAGGGTATTTCTGGAGGTAGTTTTCCATCAGCTTCAGGCCTTTTTCCGGATCCCAGTAGGCGGACTGGGAATCCAGAACGGTGATGTCCGGATATTTCCGGATGACTTCGTTAAAAGCGTTGACCCGGTCGGAATTGACCGCACAGGGAATACCTTCCATGATTAGAATTTTGCCTTTACCACCGAGAAATTCGGCCATGGCTTCCGCTCCGGCACGTCCGAATCCGGCATTGTCTCCGGCAATGGTGAGATCCTGAATATCTCGTTCCAGGCCGCGGTCCACGACGACGAGTTTGACTCCCCGTGCCTTGACTTGTTCACAGACGCCGGTCAGCGGGCCCGGCTCCTGCGGCAGAATAACCAGGGCGCGGATGCCCTGCACCAGCAGGTTTTCCACCTTGTCTACCTGTTCTGCGGCATCACGGGCCGTAGAGATCAAGACTTCCACGTCCGGATGGGCGGCCTCCAGCTCCTCCTTGGCGCGCTGAGCGTGCCAGACTACGCCGCCGGTCCAGCCATGGTCTGCGCTGGGAATGGAGACACCGATTTTGATTTTTTCCGTCTTGTCGGAATTTTCGCCGCAGCCGAAAGCCAGCAGCAGCAGCGCGGCGGTCGCCGCGGCCAGATACCCTGCCAGATGTTTCATGAAAACGATTCCTTTCCGTATTAAAAATTCAGAAGCTGCAGGGCCCGGCGCAGCAGATTTTCACAACCGCACTCTTCAGGCGGCAGTTCCGCGAGCAGCCGCCGCAGCGTCTTGTCCACCGCATCGCGTTTGAATCCGAGCTGTTCCAGCGCCAGGGCCGCGTCGTTGGCTGCGGACGCGAGAGCCGGTGTTGCCGCCGCATCCGCGGCGGTCGGCGCACCGCCACCGAGGGTGTTCAGACGTTCCTTTAATTCCACCACCATCCGTTCCGCGGTCCGCTTGCCGATGCCGCTGATCCGGCTGAGGAGTTTCAGGTCGCCGGCGGCGATCGCGGCGCAGAAATTCGGCACCGGCATGGTACTCAAAACGTTCAATGCCAGTTTCCCGCCAATGCCGGACACATTGAGCAGCTGCCGGAAGAGCTCCCGTTCCTCCCGGGTGGCAAAGCCGAACAGCACGATCGCATCCTCCCGCACCTGCGTATGAATGTACAGATCCACCCGCCCGCCGGGCTGCGGCAGTTTTTCAAAAGTGGACAACGGAATGGATACGTCATATCCCACGCCACCGGCGTCGACGACGCAGTTGGTGTAGGCGGATTCCAGCAATTCTCCCCGCAGCCGGGCAATCATGTTTTACTCCTCCGTTTCCATTGGGACAATATCCATGGAGATGTCCGCGGCTTTCACCGAGTGCGTCAAGGCACCGGCAGAGACGAAATCCACACCGATTTTGCCGATGGCTGGCAGTCGTTCAAGCGTGATACCCCCGGAAGCCTCCAGTCGGGCGCGTCCGGCATTGATTTTCACGGCTTCGGCCATCATCTCGTCGGTCATGTTGTCCAGCAGAATGTAATCGGCTCCCGCGTCCGCTGCTTCCCGGACCTCTTCCAGCCGATCAGCCTCTACTTCGATTTCCAGATCGGGGTAGGCGTGCCGGACCCGCGCTACCGAGCGGGCGATCCCCCCGGGACCTTCCATCGCGGCCAGTTCCCGGTGATTGTCCTTGATCATGGCCCGGTCAAACAACCCAATGCGGTGATTCGTCGCACCACCGACGGCCACGGCGTATTTTTCCAGATTTCGGAATCCCGGGGTGGTTTTCCGAGTGTCCAGCACGACGGTTGCACTGTCCTTCAGCGCCGCCGCGTAACGGGCCGACACGGTAGCAATCCCGCACAGCCGCTGGAGAAAATTCAAGGCGGTCCGCTCCGCCGTCAGCAACGACTGAGCCGAACCGGTTACTTCTGCAATGATTTCTCCCTTCGCACAGCAACAGCCGTCGGGTTTGAGTACCTGGTAGGTGGCCAGAGGATCCAGTCGGGCAAACACCCGTTCCGCCACCTCCTGACCAGCTACCACCATATCCTGCTGTTTGCAGCGCAATACCGCCCGGGCGCGCTTGTCCGCAGGTACTACCGCCAGTGTGGTCACGTCTCCGGCCCCATCCAGGTCCTCATTAATAGCCAGTTCAATCAGGGCGTCGACTCTGGTCCAGTCGATTTCCGGAATATGATTCATTGTTTATTCTCCTGATGGTTTATAAAAATGGTTCAGACGGCAAATTCCCGTGAAAGCGGCCGGATGGCACTCGCCCGTCCGGTCAGGTGATCGTAGGTGATGACGGCGGCATCCAGACGGATGACACCTTTTTCCACTACATTCAGCCGTCCCGGCATACCGGTTGTGAATTTGTACAGCACATCTCCGACCTCACGGCCGAGGACAGATCGGGCGGCTCCAACCATGCCGACGTCAGTTTGTGCGGCGGTGCCGCCGGGCAGGATCCGGGCGTCGGCAGTCGGGACGTGGGTATGAGTGCCCAGCACGGCGGTAACACGGCCTTCCAGGAAGTAGGCCATGGCCAGTTTTTCGCTGGTGGCTTCGGCGTGAAAATCCACGATGACGCTTTTTACGGTGCCAGGCAGTTCCTGTAGAATGCGATCGACCGTTTCGAACGGACAATAGGCGCTGTCGCGCATAAATACTTTGCCGAGCAGGCTGATGACGGCGATATCACCGCCGGCGGGATTGCGGAAGACTCCGAATCCCCGTCCCGGCTGGCGGTTGGAAAGATTGGCCGGCCGGACGAAATTCGGCAGTGTTTTGATTTCGCTTTCAAAGCCTTTCTGATCCCAGACATGGTC
>CASFXO010000039.1 GCA_949298665.1 uncultured Lentisphaeria bacterium | reverse complement strand
TTGACGGCATAACCGATCACCACGGCTTCCCGCTGCATGGCAGGGCACCGCAGAGCGCTGCCGGGCTTGACCGGGCTCTGGCCGCCACCCAGCGCCTTGGCAAACTCCAGATTATAATACCAGCGGTATATGACCCCGGATACTCCCTTGGGATTGGAAGAGGCGAAGAACATCATATCGTCGTAATCCGCGGCATACATCTGTCCGGCGGTACCGACCTGCTTGAGGTTGCTGACACAGCTGATGGTCTTTGCCGTTTCACGGGCCCGGTTCAACGCGGGCAGCAGCATGGAGGCAAGAATCGCGATGATGGCAATCACCACCAGAAGTTCGATCAGAGTGAATGACTTCCTGGTTTTCATGATTTTTTCATATTCCTTTTGTTTGGGAAAATTAAGTGGAACGTTCAAACTTTTAATCAATCCGGCAAAGCTCTTTGCCGGAAGCGATAAACCACTGGTCTCCGGCAGCCCCCAGCATTGGCGGAACCGGATTCGCTTCTTCGTACTTGTAGAACCCCGCTACTGATGTTTTACCGGTTCCCGGATCCACCACATACACCCGGCCGTCCAGAGCCGCAACCAGCGCCTTGCCGTTGCGCATTTTCATATCAACGACCGGAGCGGCCAGCTTCACGGTTTGCAGCCGTTTACCGGATACGCCGGTCAACGTCACCAGACCATTGACATTGGCCGCAACGACTCCCGCCGGGGTCAGGGCCAATCCGGCAGCCGGGCCGCCGAGATTCGCCTGCCAGCCGAGATTGGCCGGATTGCTGGATTCGACATAAAGCCAGCCGTCACTGCGAGCGGCATAAACCATATTCCGGCCATCGCCGGCATCGCCGATGGCCGAAGCCAGAGTCCGCGGCGAGGTAGTATTGGTCTTGATCATCTTGCCGTCCGGGCCGAGAATGCGGTGGTAATAATATTCCGAACCGGCGAAAATTTCATCGCGCCCGTCACCGTCCAGATCCCCGGCCGAACCGTTCATGGCGCCGTGCCCCGTGAACATGGTCGCCCAGCGTTCCTTTCCGGCAAAGTCGAAGGCGAAGTAACGCCACGACTCCGTTCCGACAATGAGGCTCGTCGGTCCTTCCGGACCGTCCAGTTTCGCCGGGAAAATCGTCCGCGGCGCACCGGGCCGTCTCATATAACCGGGCAATTCCTGTTTCCAGAGTTCCTTTCCGGTATCATCGATCCAGTGCAAAGTACCGGCGGCTTCCACTTCACTGCCGACAGGACGGCATCCCACCGCCCAATAATCCCGGTCGCCATCGGCAATCGCCGCCACCGCGGACACTTCTTCCGGCAACCGGATCCGGGCCGTTTCCCGGCCGTCTCCGTCGATCAGCAGAAACGTTCCATCCTGCAGCCCGACGCCGAGCGCCTGACGCCCACTGCCTACCGCCGTCACCGGAGCGGCGAAGGAAACCGCAGCCCGAACCTCCGGATTCTTTTCCGCCCGCGCGACCGGCGTTACCGGAGCGGAAGCCGCCTGCCGCCGCAGCGCCGCAAGATCCGCAGTCATTTTTCCGGTAGCCACAGTGCCGCCGGGGGCGGCGAACAGCGCCGCGCCCTTCCCGTCCAGCACCGCGATCCGCCC
>CASFXO010000038.1 GCA_949298665.1 uncultured Lentisphaeria bacterium | reverse complement strand
TTGACGGCATAACCGATCACCACGGCTTCCCGCTGCATGGCAGGGCACCGCAGAGCGCTGCCGGGCTTGACCGGGCTCTGGCCGCCACCCAGCGCCTTGGCAAACTCCAGATTATAATACCAGCGGTATATGACCCCGGATGTTCCCTTGGGATTGGAAGAGGCGAAGAACATCATATCGTCGTAGTCGGCGGCGTACATCTGTCCGGCGGTACCGATCTGTTTGAGGTTGCTGACACAGCTGATGGTCTTTGCCGTTACACGGGCCCGGTTCAACGCGGGCAGCAGCATGGAGGCAAGAATCGCGATGATGGCAATCACCACCAGAAGTTCGATCAGGGTAAATGACTTTTACGCTTTCATGATTTTCCAGTACTCCTTAATTTTGGGAAAATGCAACAGAACATTCTAATTTTTAATCAATCCGGACAAGATCCCTGCCGGAAGCAACAAACCACTGCTTCCCGGCAGCCCCCAGCATCGGCGGAACCGGATTCGCTTCTTCGTACTCGTACCCCCCCGCTACTGACGTTTCACCGGTTCCCGGATCCACCACCTACACCCGGCCATCCAGAGCAGCAACCAGCGCCTTGCCGTTGCGCATTTTCATGTCAACGACCGGAGCGGCCAGCTTCACGGTTTGCAGCCGTTTACCGGGTACGCCGGTCAACGTCACCAGACCATTGACATTGGCCGCAACGACTCCCGCCGGGGTCAGGGCCAATCCGGCAGCCGGGCCGCCGAGATTCGCCTGCCAGCCGAGATTGGCCGGATTGCTGGATTCGACATAGAGCCAGCCGTCACTGCGGGCGGCGTAAATCATATTCCGGCCATCACCCGCGTTGCCGATGACGGAAGCCAGCGTGCGCGGAGAAGTGGTGTTGTTTTTGATCACCTTGCCGTCCGGGCCGAGAATGCGGTGGTAATAGTATTCCGCCCCGGCGAAAATCTCGTCGCGCCCGTCTCCATCCAGATCCCCGGCCGAACCGTTCATGGCGCCGTGCCCTGTGAACATGGTCGCCCAGCGTTCCTTTCCGGCAAAGTCGAAGGCGAAGTAACGCCACGACTCCGTTCCGACGATGATGCTCGTCGGACCTTCCGGACCGTCCAGTTTCGCCGGGAAAATCGTCCGCGGCGCACCGGGCCGTCTCATATAACCGGGCAATTCCTGTTTCCAGAGTTTCTTTCCGGTATCGTCGATCCAGTGCAGCGTACCGGCCGCATCCACTTCCGCGCCGACGGGGCGGCACCCCACGGCCCAATAGTCCTGATCTCCATCGGCGATCGCCGTCACCGCGGACACCTCTTCCGGCAGCCGGATCCGGGCCGTTTCCCGGCCGTCCCGGTCGATCAGCAGAAACGTTCCGTCCTGCAATCCGACACCGAGCGCCCGGCGACCGCTGCCGACCGCCGTCACCGGAGCGGCGAAGGAAACCGCAGCCCGAACCTCCGGACTTTTTTCCGTCCGCGCGACCGGCGTTACCGGAGCGGAAGCCGCCTGCCGCCGCAGCGCCGCAAGATCCGCAGTCATTTTTCCGGTAGCCACAGTGCCGCCGGGGGCGGCGAACAGCGCCGCGCCCTTCCCGTCCAGCACCGCGATCCGCCC
>CASFXO010000037.1 GCA_949298665.1 uncultured Lentisphaeria bacterium | reverse complement strand
CCGAGCCGCCCCGCCGCGTCGATGACCCGACGGCGGGTTTCCGGATCGACCAGCGGGCTGTGGTTGGCGACCCGCGAAACCGTGGTGCGGGAGACTCCGGCCGCCCGCGCCACCATGGAAGAGGTAACGGTTTTCATGATGGTTTTTACTATAACACGCCCATACGCATATGCCAGAAAAATGTCCATTTTTGTCCATGAAAATTTTGAAAATTCCATTGTCCGCCCCGGAAAAATCTCTTATAATTATGGCCAGAGAGTTGTAAATTCGTATCGTCCGTACACTTGCAGAAATGGAACCGATGCATGAAAAAAGTACCGTTCACCCTGATTGAACTCCTGGTTGTCATTGCGATCATCGCCATTCTCGCCTCTCTGCTCCTGCCCAGCCTGACTCAGGCCCGCCAGACGGCAAAGCGCATCTCCTGCGTCAATCAGCTCAAGCAGCACGGTCTGTCCATCGCCCTGTACTGCGACGACAGCATGGGATATTTCGTTCCGTACTGTCTGGCGTTCGACAAAACCACCTGGCCGGCCATCCTGAGTTTGATCAACGGCTACAACCGCAATCAGAAAACCTACCTGTGCCCGGAAAACCCCCTCGTCAGTTCTCCCTCCCAATTCCTGGTGAAATCCCTGGTGCAGACCGCCACCTCGGAAAAATTCTATTATGTGGACTACGGCTACAATTATTTTTACATGGGCGGCAGCCAGTATCTCGGCTCCCCGGCCAAAGACGACAAGAGCATCAGCCAGGGTGGCCATCCGGCCAAACAGCACCGGATCAAAAACCCCAGCCGAAAACTGCTGCTGACCGATTCCAAAACCAACATGGCCACCGGCGACTCGATGTTCCGCGGCCATTACCTGCTGAGCCGCACCCAGCCCGCCGTCGGCAGCAGTTCCGCCGGCCATCCGGCCATCCGGCACGGCAACATGGTCAACATCCTCTGGGTCGACGGCCACGTGAGCAGCGCCAGAGGGCTGGTCAGTGAACCCTTCGGCGAGGCGTACACGATGGAACACAATCCCTATTTGTACGAGCCGTTCTCCCGGACCGAAACGGACTACTGGACCCGCGACTGAATCAGGTGCGCTCATGAAAACCTCCCGAATCCTTGCCGTCGCCGCCGCCGGAATCATCCTGCTGCCGACCACGCCCGCCGCCGCCAATTCCTTCGAAACCCCGGAAGACCTCCGGGGTATCATCGGAACCGTTGAACAGGACACGACCTGCCGCCTCTTCGGTGAACATACGCTGAAATGGCAGGCGGCTCCGGAGGCGCAGCTGCGCATTCCCATGCCCGCCGCCCAAAACGCCAAACGGGCCTTCTACTTCTATCTGCGCAACGCCGTCGCCGCACCGGATGCCCGCCTGACCCTGAGGATCGGCGACGCGCGCCGCCGCCGCGTTTATCAGGCCGATCTCGCGCTGGATTTCACCGGCTGGCAGCTTTTGCGGGCGCACGCCGCCGAGGATTTTCCGGCACAGGACGCACCCGATGCCGAGGATGCGCTGGTATTGACCTATCACGGCAGCCGCCCGGCGGAATTTCACCTGGACGGGCTGCTCTTTCAGCAATCCTGGGAACGGATTCCCAATCTGCGGCTGCCGATGATCAACGCCGGACGGACGCCCCGATATTCCACCATTCCCGGAAAGGATTACGCCGCCGCCTGTGCTGCCCAGCGGGCCCGCTGGGCCGAAGCGCCGGAGCCGACTGAGACGGAACGCGCCGCCCTCCGGACCCTGCGGGAGCGCTGTCGCCGGTTTCTCACGGAAACCGCGCCGGAGTCGGCGCCGGAACTGACCGACGCCGCCCGGAAACGGCTGCTGAACGCCGCCCGGGAGGCCTGGCACCGCTACCGGGAACTGGCTCTGGTCGAAAATCCGGACGGCAGCATGACGTTCCAGCCGAATCCGCTTTTTTCCGACCGGCCGGAGACGTATTTCCGCGGCTTCCGGAACTTTTCCGACAAGCTGCTGCTGCCGTTGCTGCAGGCCGCATTTCAACCCTTCGACGGCAATCCCGATTACAATCGGCAGGAATACAAAACCGCGGTGGTGCAGCTGCTGAAACTGCTGCTCTACCGGGGACACACCGACGGCGCCGACACCAACTGGATTTTCGTCTTCGCCATGCGCGGCATCGGTCAGGCCTGTCTGCTGCTGCGGGAGGAATTGCGGGAAGCCGGTATTCTCGACGCCGTGGCCGCTTCGGTTTTCTGGCATACCTGTACCCTGAGCAACGCGGTGGATGACGGGCGGAAGCTGGAAGTCTCGGCGGACACGTTGCGGCTCTGTTTCCCGGAGGCGACATTCGCCGCCCTGGCGCTGGACGACCGGCGCGCCAACGCCGTCCTCCGTTCGATCCGGAAAATTCTGGAGCAGCAGACCCAGTTCGCCGGCGGCAACCACGGCCTGATCAAACGCGACGGTTCGCTCTTCCACCACTGGCAGACGGCACACAAATCCTACGGCCCGGACGGCCTCCACGGCGCGCTGTCCCTGGCGTATCTGCTGCGGGGAACGCCCTACCGCCCCTCCGGACAGGCATTCGACCGGATGCGGCTGGCCCTGGTCACGCTCGACCGCCAGCAGAGCCGCTTCGACACGCCCGCGGCCACCAACGTCCGCTGGTGCTTCTCCGCCGGCAACGCCCGGACCCTGGCGTCGATCTGCGCCTATTATCTGGCGGTACGCCCCCGCGACCGGGAAATCGCCGGCATATTCCGCCGCGTCTACCGGCCGGAACAGCTGGCGGGGGATTTCACTCACGGCAGCAGTCTGCGCAACACGCCGGGGGAATTCTCGCTGATGGGCGAACTGGCACGGCAACTGGCCGCCGTGCCTCCGGCGCCGCCGCCACAGGGCTGCTTCGTCTACAACAGCGCCACGCAGTTGATTCACCGCCGCGGCGAATGGATGGCGGCGATCCGCGGCTTCGGTCCGCATTCCTGGGACATGGAGATCGGCATCCGTAACGCCGCGGGAGTGTACGAAAACAAACTGGCGCGCTTCGTCAGCCACGGCGCCCTGCAGATTTTCGCCCCCGGCAAAAACGGCGCGGAAAGCGGCTACGTCAATTCCGGCTGGGATTTCCGCCATTTTCCCGGCACCACCGCCCTGGAGTTGAGCGTCGCCGAGCTGGAACTGCCGAAATCGGCCGGGTATGGCCGCAAATACGGCAGTGGTCGTCTGGTCGGCGGCTGCGCGCTGGACCAATGGAACGGCGTCTACGGCTTCGAACTGCGCGATCCGCACCTGAAGGATTTCTCCGCTTTCAAAAGCTACCACCTGTGCGGCCAGTTGATCGTGGCCCTGGGCAGCGGCATCGCCAACCGGCAAAACGACGCCGAAACCGTTACCACGCTGTTTCAGAGTTATCTGGGCCCCGCCCCCGTCGGGGAAACCGGACGGCGGAGTCGGCAACTCACCCGGCCGGAAACCCTGACGGATGTCAACGGCACCCGTTATTTCGTTCCGGCGGGCATGATGCTGGAAACCATGCGCATCATGCAGCAGGGCAGCGACGAATGCGGCCGTCCGGAGCTGCGTTCGGGATTTTATGAAACGGCCCTGCTGCGGCACGGTCGCGCGCCGCAGGACGAACGTTATGAATACGCGGTCATGATCGATGCGCCGGACCGGCGGCCGCACTACCGGGTGCTTCAGCAGGATGGCACGGCACACATCGTCCGGTTCCCTGATGAAAAAATCTTTTCCGCTGCCGTCGCCCGGCCGGATACGGCGTTGGCGGAGGAATTTCCGGTGCAATCCGTTTCGACGCCGCTGCTGCTGGTGCTTCAGGAACGGGCGGACGGCATTCTGGAACTGGCCGTCACCGATCCGGATTACCGATGGGGGGACACCCACCCGTCGAAAATCTCCCGCCACACCTTTCCGCGGCCCGGCCCGGTGCGCCTGACGCTCCGTGGCGACTGGGAGGTGAAAAACGGCGACGCCCGCCTCCGGGACGGCGTTCTGGAACTCACCGTCACGCCGGGAGACGTCCGGCAGCTGACCCTCCGGCGAAAACCCTGAAAAACACGCCGCCGGTCCCCCCCCGGCGGCCACGGCTCCTCTTCGTCCGGTCGAATGAATGTTCGGCCGGACGTTTTTTTTCTTTCGCCGCCGTCCTTCTCCCCCGCGGCACGGCCCCGGCGCCGGATTACGGCCGCCCCCCCCCATCCCCCGGCGCCCCACCAAAAACC
>CASFXO010000036.1 GCA_949298665.1 uncultured Lentisphaeria bacterium | reverse complement strand
CTGGACGAGCTGGTGGTGTTCCGCCGGCTGACCCGCGAAGACCTGCTCTCCATTGTGGATATCGAGGTCAACAAGGTCAAGGAGCGTCTGGCGGTGCGCGGCCTAACGCTGGAACTGCCGGACGACGTGAAGAACTTCCTGATCGACAAGGGCTTCGAACCGGAATACGGTGCCCGTCCGCTCCGGCGCACGGTGGAGCGCATGATCGAGGACCCGCTGGCGGAGGAACTGCTCAAGGGTCTGCCCGAGGGCGCCACCAGAATCCGGGCGGTGCTGGACAATCAGAAGCTGCTGCTCTTCCCGGAAAAACCCGATGCGCCCGTACCGCGCAAACCGCGCACCCACAGGAAAAAGGAGGAATAAAAAGCTCTTCCCCGCGGACTTCCGGAATAACCCGGAAAGTGGCCCCGGTTTGCCGGAGGATAAAACGACAAAAAAAGAGGAGGTGGAAAACCTCCTCTTTTCTTTATAAACGGGCGCCGGTTGTCCGGCAAAGCCGCATGTATTGCAGCAGAAAGTAACGCCAGGAGAGCGCTCTTGTCTGAAAAGCGCCCTCCCTCCGCTGCCGATCCCCGGAGTTATTTTTCTTCCGGGAAACAGCTGCGCATGACCCCCATTTCCAGCCCGCGCAACTCCGCCAGACCGCGCATCCGCCCCAGCGCGTAATAGCCGGGATTGGGGCACGGGGGCTTGGCCAGGTCGTCCATGATGTCGTGCCCATGGTCGGGGCGCATGGGAATACGCCAGTCGGCGCGGCCTTCCCGGCGGCGGCGGATCTGTTCGGCGCAGACCGCCTTCACCAGTTCATACATGTCCACCCGCCCTTCCAGATGCCGGGCTTCGTAGAAATTGCCGTCGCCTTCATGCTGGGTGCTGCGCAGATGCAGGAAGCCCACCCGGGGGGCGCATTCCTTGAACATGGCCACCACGTCGTTCTCCTTGCCCGCGCTGAAACTCCCCGCGCAGAAGCAGATCGCGTTCGCCGGACTGTCCACCATCGCCAGCAGGTTCCGCACGTCCGCGATGTTGCTGAAAATCCGCGGCAGCCCGAGAATGGAACGCGGCGGATCGTCGGGATGAATCACCAGCCGGCAGCCGTTTTCCTCCGCCACCGGGGTCACGGCTTCGAGGAAATGCCGCAGATTGGCCTCCAGCTTTTTGCGGTCCACGCCCTCGTAACGGGCCAGCATCCGGCGGACGTCTTCGATGGTCACCCCTTTGAAACCGGGGAAATTGTCGATGATCGACCGGGTCTGAGCCTCCACCTGTTCCGGCGTCAGCGAACGGAAATAGGCGGTGGCCTTCTCGATCTGGCTCGGGGTGTAGTCCTTTTCCGCCCCCGGACGCTTCAGAATGAACATTTCGAACGCGGCAAACTGCGCCTGGTCGAAATACAGCGTCGTCGCTCCATCGGGCAGACGGTAATGCAGATCGGTCCGGATCCAGTCCAGCACCGGCATGAAATTGTAGGTGATCACCCGCGGCGCATTCGGCACCTTGCCGAGATTGCGGATGGATTCCTTGTAGTTTTCAATGTATTCTTCGCAACGTCCGGCACCCAGTTTGATGTCCTCGTGCACCGGCAGACTTTCGATCACGCTCCAGGTCAATCCGGTCTCTTCGACGATCCGGCAGCGTTCCCGGATCGCCTCCACCGGCCAGACTTCCCCGTAGGGAATTTCATGCAGCGACGTCACCACGCCGGTGGCGCCGGTCTGACGGATATGCGACAGCGGCACCGGATCCTTCGGGCCGTACCAGCGAAAAGCAGGTTCCATGAACATGGTCTTTTCCTCTCTGTTTTTCCATTTGTCCCCTGATGGTTCCATAATATGCCACGGCATGTCGGAGGATGCAAACAAAAAACCGGTTTTTATGTTATGAAAAACTCCGGCAGTCGACCATCATTCAGAAGAGGAACACCGGCGGATGGTCCACCGTCTTCAGCGCGGCCAGCCGGTCTCTGGTGGCGGTGAATGCCGGATGCGACACCGTCCGGCACTGGCGCGGACAGAGCCGGACGCAGGCCATGCAGCGCAGACACGTTTCCGGATCGGTCACGCCGTTCCGGAGCGCCCCGGTCGGGCAGACCTCCTCGCAGACGCCGCAGCGGCTGCACGGACCGACGGTCTCCGGCAGAAACGGCAGTGCGGGATACGGTTTGTAAGGCCGGTTACCCGGCGGCGTAAAAGGCCGTTTCTCCCGCGCCGGCAGCGCCGCGGCAAAAGCCATCGCCGCCTGCCGGTCCCGTTCATCGGGCCGCCCCGCGCCGACCTCCGGAATGAAACAATGTGGCGCCACCAGCGCCGCCATCGCCACCGGCACGAACCCGCGCGCCGTCGCCAGATCGGCCAGCTCCAGCGCAGCGTCATCAAAAGCGCGGGTGCCGTACACCACCGTGATCACCGCCGCGCAGCCGTTCCCCTCCAACCGGTCCAGCAGTCCCGGCACCGGCGGCACCCGCCCGCAGTAAACCGGCACGGCGAGAATCACCAGATCGTCCGGCGCGAACGCCCGCCGCTCCCGCCGGGCGGCAGGCCGTGTCAGATCCAGCTCCGAATAATCATACCGGAAACAACCCGCCAGCATCCG
>CASFXO010000035.1 GCA_949298665.1 uncultured Lentisphaeria bacterium | reverse complement strand
GGAGCAGGCGGCGTCGCCGATACCGATCATGTCGGCCCCCGCCTCCACCTGCAACGTGATGAACCGTTCGGCGTTCCGGTACAGAATCTCCAGGGTTCGCCGGACGGTTTCCGGCGCATCGTACAGATCCAGAAAGGCATTCTGCATGCTGCGCAGATCGCAGTATTCCGCCAGCGGCCCTTCCACCCAGCCGCAGATCACGGCATCGTCATCGCTCAGGTCGCGGCGGAAGATTTCCAGTTCCCGCAGACGTCCCTGAATACGCCGGTTATCGACGAAATCGATGTGTTCCAGCCGTTCCAGCGACTCCACCGAATCGAACAGCACCACCTGATCCAGCGGCAGCGAATCTTCCGGATACTCGATGTGGGCCCCGTAGGCCTCCAGCTCCCCGTAGGGATCGCTCATGACGTTGACCCAGTCTGAACCGAAGGCCTTCGCACAGGCGATGTTGCTGTGACAGTGCGCCTCCGGATCGAGAATGAAATCCCGGTAGGGCGTCCCGGTGTAACGGGCGCAGAAGCGCATCAGAATCGGCATGAACGGCACACCTTTCTGCCGTTCCCCCTTCAGAAATCGTCCGATGAATGTCTCTCTCACGTTTCGCTTCCTCATCGTTGCGGCTGCGTATAATACGCGTATGCCGGCTGTCCTGCTCCGACCGTGGCGGTCGTGGCGATTTTGGCAAAGGAGCTGACATGTCCGTCCGCCCAGAGTACATTAGCACCGTTCTTATGCCGTGTCCAGGCGAAAACGCCGTCATTGTCCCATTCTTCGGTGGGGCCGAACGAACCGAAGCTGCTGTAATAACCGTCAATCGTGTCCATCACCGTGGAGGGATGCCGGATTCCCCCCTGCTTGATGAACGGAAATCCGCCCGAACCGGGCCAGGCGTATCCCATCCAGCCGGAACGGGTATACCCCCCCCATGTGCGTGGAGGAAAGTTCGAACTCCAGACCGGCAATCACCGTACGTCCGAGATCCTTGATCGCTTCGGGGCACATGGGCACGGCCACCCATTTATTGCCGCTGACGTCACGGGTCACCAGTCCCGGCGTATAGGCGTACATCATGTCGAACCACATCCGCCCCACGGAATTGATCGGCGTGGTGCTCGCGCTGCCGTTGCACGTGGGAAGGAAAAAGGAGTCGTTGTCCGCGGAATACAGCACTTCCACGGTCCCGATCTGTTTTTCAATATTGGCGCAGGAGGTTTTCCGGGCGGCCTCCCGGGCGCGATTGAGGGCCGGCAGCAGCATGGCGGCCAGAATGGCGATGATCGCGATGACCACCAGCAGCTCGATCAACGTAAAGAACAGTCTGCGGAACTTCATGATGGGAACTCCTTTTCGCTTCTGATCATGAAATTTGATTTACCATCTCCCGTCCTGCTTTTCCGGGCTCCGCCTCATGCCAGCACGCACGGCATCAGAATCCGGCGCGGGGGACTGCCGGGATTTTCAATCCGCCGGATCACCTCGTCCAGTGCCGCCCGCCCCACCTCGCGCCAGTCCGGAAAAATACAGACGCCGGGATGTTTGCCCGGCACCAGTCGGGCTTTGCCGTCCAGCGAAATGATGCGGCGGTTATGCCGAAGTTCGCCGCCGACGGTCTGCCGGAAGCGTTCCGCGACGTAATCGTAGGTGTCGCCGCCGGTAATGTAAAACGCGCCGTTCGCCCAGTCCCAGTCTTCCGGAATATTTTCCCGATCCTGAAATTCATGCAGCCGGCACTGTCCCACCCGGTTCCAGCGGTGCCGGAACGCCTCCGCCCGCTCCCGGTGAATCTCATGCGAAGAATGCAGCACCGTCACTTCCCGGACTCCGAGCTTTCGAAAATACCCCACCGCAAGCCCCGCCGCCTGAAACGGATCCAGCGACAGCATCGAACACATCCCGCCATGGCTGTCTCCGAATTCCACCCCGACCACCGGACAGGGCAGTTCCACGCCCTCCTGTATCACTTCCTCGTAGTTGGCTCCCAGCAGCAGCATCGCGTCACATTCCCGGCCCGCCTCCAGCAGGGCCTGCCGGGTCGGGAGACTGCGATAATCAATCTCCAGAATGCAGTTCTGCGTCGCGGCCCGTTCCTGCGCTCCCAGCAGGGCATAGGAGCAGTAGGTGTCCAGCATGGCCGGATTGCGTTCCAGTTTGACCGCGATGCGGCGGTCGCCGCCTCCGACGATCATCTTGCGCGGCGAACGGACAAACACGCCGGAACCGTGAACCCGTTCCACCAGCCCTTCATTTTCCAGATCGACGATGCAGCGCTGCACGGTGGCCACCGACAAATGGAATTCCGCGGCGAACTGCCGCAGCGACGGCAACTTTTCGCCCTGCGCAAACTCGCCGCTGCGGATCATGGCGCGCAGAAAATGATACAGCTCCCCATCGGGACGGTCATAACTTTTCCATCTCTTCGGACCTGCGGCAACTGTTTCCGTCAACATATCTAAACCTTTAAAAAAATTACTGTATAATTATATGATCTCATTGATAACCAAACAGAAATAAAAAACAAAAACTGTTTCAAACTGTATCATCAACATTTCTATTATAACAAAAATCAAAGTAAAAAACAAGTCTTTTTCCCTTTTTTCCCGGATTTTTCCCGATTCGATGGTAAAAAACCGACGCATCGCTTCCCGAAACAGTTGTATTTTCATAAAAAACACCTATGATAACAATGAAACGAAAAATTCGAAATTGCATTCCGAACCAGGCGATCCGCAGCGAATGGACCTTTCGGCAGCACAATTTTTCACGGTCATGGCAATGACGCTGATCGCCGGTCTGGCAACCGGGATCGGCGGCGCCGTCGCGTTTTTCCGCCTGCCGCGCCACGAGTCGGGACGTTTTCTTTCGGCGATGCTCGGATTCTCCGGCGGCGTCATGGTCTATATTTCGCTGGTGGAACTCATGGGACAGGCACGTGCCCTGCTCGGGGACGCATTCGGGGCGGCACGCGGCGGCCTGACCGCGGTCGGTGCCTTCGCCTTCGGCATGCTCGTTACCGCGCTGATCGACAAACTGGTGCCGGAAGTGGAAAATCCCCATCACGTCCGTACCCTGCAGGAATTCGACCACGCGGCACACGCCGATGCGGACGAACGGGCCCGGCTGGGACGCGCCGGACTGCTGTTCGCACTTGCCATCGGTCTGCATAATTTCCCGGAAGGGCTGGCGACGCTGGCCGCGGGACTTGCCGCGCCGGAGGTCGGCTGGCCGGTTACCGTGGCCATCGCTCTGCACAACATCCCGGAAGGAGTGGCCATCGCGGTTCCCCTGTTCTACGCCACCGGCAATCGCCGCAAGGCCTTCGCCGCCTCGGTGCTGGCGGGACTGGCGGAACCGGCGGGAGCGTTGATCGGTTTTCTGGTGCTGCTCCCGATATTGTCTCCGGCGGTGCTGGCCGTATTGTTCGCTTTCGTAGCGGGGATAATGGTCTACATCACGTTCGACGAATTGTTGCCGATGGCGGAAACCTACGGCCGACATCACATCGCGCTCGGCGGTCTGGTCGCCGGAATGCTGGTCATCGGTGCCGGTATGGAACTGTTCCACTGACTGCCATCCTCGGCATCTGTATTTTCCGGATCTCCCCGGCTTTCTTCAGCACCGCAAGTTGATTTTACCGAAAAAAACAGTATTGTATCAGGAAAACCGAAGATTTTTTCGAGAAGGTAACCCGAATACGCCAAATTCGTTGAACCTCCGGGTTCGACACCAGCCGGATCGAAAGAAAACACCGACAACACCCTCAGCGTTGCCGGATGTTGTCTTTTCGTGGTTGGTGGGCCTTGGCGGGCTCGGGTTACGCGAACAGAGGACATCCGGCCCTTTTCCCCCGGTGTCCTCCGCAACCCGGGAGAACATCGATGCTCGCGAAATGGAGAATTCGACGAATTGTCAATCAGATGCTGCAGCAGAACAGCGACACCATCAGACTTCATGAATGCACCCTGTCGTGGTGCGACCGCGACCACTGGACCGTCTGGGTCGGCGACCCCGAAAGCGAAGAAATGCAGGTACTGATTCAATTCGACCTGTACCGGCGGGACGGAGAATACCGCTTGAAACAGAGTTCCTTCCTCGGCACCTGCCCCAACCGGAGCGAAGTCCGTAAACGGCACACGAGTCTGACGCCCACTTCGCACACCAACCGGCTGATGCCGCTGCCGGGCGACCTGCTCCAACTGGAGCAGCGCCTGGCGTTCTTCCTGCTTTCTCCGGAAGGGCTGCAATGCAAACTCCACCGGTTCGCCCGCGACACCGTCGCACTCCGGAAAATCGGCGCCCGGCAATAGACATTCCCGGCTCGCGCCCTGCACGCCGTCATCGAAAAAAGCCCGGTGCGGCAAAACTGCCGCGCCGGGCTTCTCTCTCGATTTTCGCCTTACCAGCGTTTCCGCTTGAAATAGTGGGTATGGAGCAGTTCATGCGCGATATGGCTGCCCGGTTCCTGGAGGAATTCCCGGTACAGCAGCTGAATATCCGGGTTTTCATGGGATTTCCGGCGCGGCAGTTCCCGGTCCGCCCGGTAAAGCGCTTCCATCCGCCGTTCCAGCACCGACGAATCTCCCCGGTGATAAGGCTGTCCGCCGCCGTTGAGGCAGCCGCCGGGACAGGCCATGATTTCGATGGCATGATATTGCGCTTCGCCGCGTTTGATTTTCTCCAGCAGCTTCCGGGCGTTTCCGAGTCCGGAGCAGACGGCGGCCTTCAATTCCAGATCGCCGATCTTCACCACCGCCTCCTTGATGCCTTCCAGCCCGCGCACCGCTTCGAAATCCACGGATTCCAGACTGGTCCCGGTCAGCCAGTCCGCGGCCGTCCGCAGCGCCGCTTCCAGCACCCCGCCGGACGCGCCGAAGATCACCGCCGCCCCCGTCGATTCACCCAGCGGCGCATCGTAAGGCGCCTCTTCCAGCGCCGCGAAGTCGATCCCCGCCTCGCGGATCATATCGGCCAGTTCCCGCGTGGAAAGCACGATATCCACATCCGGCACCCCGTCCCGGGTGAATTCATCGCGGGACGCCTCGTACTTCTTGGACAAACAGGGCATGATGGAAACAACCGTCATCTTTTCCGGCTTGACGCCGATGCGGTCGGCATACCAGGTCTTGGCGATGGCGCCGAACATCTGCTGCGGCGACTTGGCGCTCGACGGCATGTAGATCAGTTCCGGGAACTGGTGTTCCAGGAATTTCACCCAGCCGGGACAGCAGCTGGTCAGAATCGGCAGATTCCGGCCGCTCCTGATCCGTTCGATCAGCTCGGTGGTCTCTTCCATGATGGTCAGGTCGGCGGCGAAATCGGTATCGAACACCTTGTCAAATCCGAGCAGCTTCAGCGCCGCCACCAGTTTGCCGGTGCTGATCGAGCCGGGCGGCAGGCCGAATTCCTCGCCGATCGCCACCCGGACGGCGGGCGCGGTCTGCACCACCACCGTGCGCGAAGGATCGTCCAGCGCGCGCCAGACGTCGTATTTGTAACTGATTTCGGAAAGCGCCCCCACCGGACAGGCCTGCACGCACTGCCCGCAGAACACGCACTGGGTCTCCGCCAGCGGCTTGAATTCGGCGGGCGCGACCACCGCGTCGAAACCGCGGTTCACCCCGGAAAGCACGCCGACGGTCTGGATCGTATTGCAGGCGGTTTCGCAGCGGCGGCACATGATGCACTTGTCCAGGTCCCGCGCGATCGCCCGGCTGGACAGGTCCTTGTTGTAGGTCGACTGTTCGCCTTTATACAGAATGTGGTGCAGCCCCATTTCCTGAGCCAGCGACTGCAGTCGGCAATGCAGGTTCTTGGGACAGACCAGACAGTCTTTCGGGTGGTCCGACAGCAGCAGATCGAGAATCGTCCGCCGGGCGTTGATCGCGCGCAACGTATTGGTATGCACCTTCATGCCTTCGGCCACCGGCGTGCAGCAGGCGGGCGCGAGGTTCGGGCGGCCTTCCACTTCGACCACGCAGATCCGGCAGGAGCCGCTGCGGTGTTCCACATGAAAGCAGTCCAGTTTGAAATGGCACAACGTGGGAATGCGGATTTCCAGCTTCCGCGCGGCCTCCAGAATCGTGCTGCCCTCCGGTACCGACACCGGACGGTCATTGACGGTCAGATTGATCATATCGCAACTCCTAACACTTTTCCACCGCGTGGAACTTGCAAACCTGGTAACAGACGCCGCACTTGACGCAGCGGGCCTGGTCGATCTGATGAATCATCTTGCGTTCCCCGGCGATACAGCCGACCGGACACTGCCGCGCGCAAATGCCGCAGCCGACGCAGCGCTCGGTGATTTCGTAATGAATCAAATTGGGACAGACCCCCGCCGGGCAGCGGTTGTCCCGGATGTGGGCCAGATATTCATCCTCGAAATTCTTCAGGGTGGACAGCACCGGATTCGGCGAAGTCTGGCCGAGCCCGCACAACGCGGTATCCTTGATCACCGCGCTGAGCCGTTTCAGTCGTTCCAGCGTATCCATGGTGCCGCGTCCGTCGCAGATTTCGCAGAGCATTTCGTACAACCGGCGGTTGCCGATCCGGCAGGGGGTGCACTTGCCGCAGGACTCGTCCAGCGTGAATTCCAGGAAAAAGCGGGCGATGTTGATCATGCAGTCGTCCTCGTCCATGACGATCATCCCGCCGGATCCCATCATCGACCCCAGCGCCTTGAGCGATTCGTAATCGATGGGCACGTCCAGCGACGCCTCGGTGATGCAGCCGCCCGAAGGGCCGCCGGTCTGGACCGCCTTGAACCGGCGACCGTTCTTGATGCCGCCGCCGAGTTCGAAAATCATGTCGCGCAGCTTCGTTCCCATCGGCACTTCCACCAGCCCGACGCGGGCGACCTTGCCGGCCAGCGCGAAGACTTTCGTCCCCGGCGATCCGGGCGTGCCGATCGACCGGAACCAGTCCGCGCCCTTGCGCAGAATGGCGGCGACACAGGCGTAGGTCTCCACGTTGTTGACGACGGTCGGCCGCTTCCACAGCCCCTGCACCGCCGGAAACGGCGGCTTGAACGTCGGTTCGCCGCGGCAGCCCTCGATCGAATGAATCAGCGCAGTCTCCTCGCCGCAGACGAAGGCCCCGGCGCCGTATTTGATCTCGATGGAAAAATCAAACCCGCTGCCGAAAATATTCTTCCCCAGCAGCCCCGCCTCTTCGGCCTGACGGATGGCGATCTCCAGCCGCTTGACCGCCAGCGGATACTCGGCCCGGATGTAGATGACGCCGTTGGACGCTCCGGTGGCGTAACCGCCGATCGCCATGGCTTCCAGCACCGCGTGCGGGTCGCCTTCGAGCACGGCCCGGTCCATGAACGCGCCGGGGTCGCCTTCGTCGGCGTTGCAGATCATGAATTTCTCACCCGCCGGCTGCGCGGCGGCGAACTGCCATTTGCGTCCGGTCGGGAAACCGCCGCCGCCGCGGCCCCGGAGACCGGAACGGACGATTTCGTCGATCACCTCCGCCGGCGTCATCTGCGTCAGGGCACGCGCCAGCGCGGCATAACCGTCGGCGGCAAGATAACTGTCGAGGCTTTCCGGATTCAACCGACCGGTATTGCGCAGGACGATCCGGCTCTGAAGCACCCGGGGATCGTCCGGTTTCTCTTCGAATTCGGGATAGTACCAGGTCCGTTCCAGCGTCCGGGTTCCGGCGGCGATTTCTCCGGGCGCGGTCTCCAGAATCGCCGGGATCTGCTGCGGCGACACATCCCCGTAAATCGTCGCGGCACCGGTGGCCGAATTCCACGCGATCAGGCTCGGCTCGCAGTGGCACAATCCCATGCAGCCGACCTCCACCACTTCCAGAGAGTTGCCGAGATTGCGGGCGGCGATCTCGTCGCGCAGGGCCTGCCGCACCGGCTGCGCCCCGGCGGCCAGGCCGCAGGTTCCCATCGAAATCAGAATCTTGACCGGCACGCGACCGGCGGCTTCGCGGGCGGAAGCGGCGCGGGCGCGGAGTTTTTCCACGGAATCAATCTTCATAACAGTCATTCCTTTCAGGAGCGAAACGCGCCTCAGTCGGCGCAGTCCGCCAGGATTTCCGAAACCATTCTGGCGGTCACATTGCCGTAGACGCGGTCATTGACCATCACCACCGGCGCCAGACTGCAGGCACCGACACACCGCAGGGCGCCGAGAAAGAACTTGCCGTCCGGCGTGCTTTCGCCTTCCCGGATGTTCAGCTGACGGCGAAATTCGTCGAGAATTTTATTGGCCCCCTTGACGAAGCAGGCGGTACCGGTACAGATATTGATCTTGTAGCGTCCCACCGGTTTGTCGGTGAAATAACTGTAAAAGCTGATCACACCGTAAACTTCCGCAATGGAAATTTCCAGTTTCCGCGCCACCAGCGACTGCACTTCCGCCGGTAGATAGCCGAAAATCTGCTGGGCCCGATGCAGGGACTGAATCAGCACTCCCCGTTTGCGGTCCGGGTGCGCCTCCAGCGGCAGCGCATCCAGATAAGCGTTCAACTCCGCCGTCTTCTCCGGATATCGGAGCGTAATGTCCGTCTCCGGCTTTCCGGCTCCCTGACAGGAACATGGCATGGCAAACTCTCCTTCCATCGCATCTATTTTGACTTTGAACGCCGGCGGCAGCCGATCGCGGGAAAATCCGTGCCCGACGGAATCTCCGTTTCCTGCATGGACGGCACGGACCGGAACCGGCGTTACGGTGCGACCGGTTCCCTTCTCCTCTTTTCCGGAACCCGGCTCCCGGAAAGCGTTCTTTCTCCTCGAAATTCTGACCTTTTCCCGCCGGAACAGGCATTAAAAAAGCCACTCCCGTTCCCTTCAGGAAACGGCGCTCCGGAGTCCCGGAGCGCCGCCGTCCGGCGTTGTTATTCCTCCGCCTGTTCCGCCTGATGCTTGGCGATGATTTCCGCGGCAACGTTGCTGGGCACCTGTTCGTAACGGGCGAATTCCATTTCAAAGGAACCGCGCCCCTGCGTCATGCTGCGCAGTTCGGTGGCGAATTTATGCATCTCGGCCATCGGCACTTCAGCATTCACCACCTGCAGCCCTTCCTCGACGTCCATACCGAGAATGCGGCCGCGCTTGTGATTCAAATCACCGGTGATGTCCCCCATGTACTGATCCGGAATATGCACGCGAACCGACATGATCGGCTCCAGCAGCACGGGTTTGGCCTTGCTCATGGCGTCGCGGAACGCCATGCGCGCGGCGATCTTGAACGCCATTTCGTTGGAGTCCACCGGATGGTACTTCCCGTCATACACGGACACCTTCACCCCTTCCACCAGGCAACCGACCAGCGGGCCCCGGGTCAGGGTTTCATGAACGCCCTTTTCCACCGCCGGAATGAAGTTCTTCGGAATGTTGCCGCCCACGACGTCGTTGGAAAATTCATATTCTCCTTCGCAGGGTTCGATCCGCAGGTGCACCTCGGCGAACTGTCCCGCGCCGCCGGTCTGCTTCTTGTGGCGGTAACTGCTGTCACCACGCCCGGTGATGGTTTCACGGTAAGGAACCTTCGGGGTGGAAAGCACGGCATCCACCTTGAACATATCCTTCAGGCGGCGGGCCACGATCCCGAGGTGCTGGTCCCCCATGCCGGAGAGCAGCAGTTCATGCGTTTCCGGATGCCGTTCAACGGTAACGGTCGGGTCGCTTTCCGCGATCTTGTTCAGCGCCGCCATCAATTTATCGTCGTCGCCGCTCTTGGCCGCGGCCACCGCATAAGACATGACCGGATGCGGATAATCGATCGGCGGCAGTTCCTTCACCGTCGCCACGGTGCCGATCGTATCGCCGAAATGCGTATCCTTCAGCTTGGCGACGGCAAAAATGCCGCCGGGGCCGATCTCCGTTACCGGAGACTGCTGCTTGCCGTTCATCAGCAGCAGCTGGCCGAACCGTTCTTTGGTGCCGCGCGTGATGTTACACACTTCCCGGTCGGCCTGGAACACTCCCGAACGCACCCGGACAAAGGTCAACTGCCCGATGAAGGGGTCGTTGACGCTCTTGAACACCAGCCCGATCCCCGGCCCGTCGTCGGACACCGGCTGCTCGCTGCCGTCGCCGAAAAGCACCGTCCGCGCCAGCGGGCTCGGAAACAGTTCGGCGATCGCATTCATCAATTCGGTAATCCCGATGTCCTTCGCCACGCTGCCGGCAAATACCGGAATCACTTTCTTCGAAAGGATGGCCGCCTTCATGCCCTTTTCCATCTCTTCGCGACTCAATTCCTCTCCGTCGAGGTAGCGCATCATCAGATCCTCGTCGGTCTCCGCGATGGCGTCCAGCCACAGGCTCCGGCACTCCGCCACATCGTCGGCAATGTCCGCGGGAATATCCTGATCGTATAGAACGTGCACCACCCGCTCGAACTTATCTCCGGCACCGACCGGCCAGTACACCGGCAGAACCACATTGCGGCCGTGGTTTTCCCGCATTTTCTCCAGAGTGGCCCGGAAATCCGCCCGTTCGCGATCCAGCCGGTTGATCAAACCGAAACGCGGAATATCCCGCTGCCGCGCCAGTTTCCACGCCCGGGCCGTCCCCACCTGGGGACCGTCCGTGCCGTCCAGCACCACCAGCGCCGCGTCGGCGGCGCGCATGGCGCTGGCGCATTCGCCCACAAATTCCCCGTATCCGGGCGTGTCCAGAAAGAAAAAGTGGCAATCCTTCCAGGTGCAGTTCAACGCCGAGGTGTAAATGCTGCTGCCTTTCTCCTGCTCGTCGGGAGCAAAGTCGGAGACGCTGGTCTTCTGGTCGACGCTGCCTGCCCGGTCAACGGCTTTGGCCTTGAACAGCATCAGATCGGAGAGAGCGGTTTTACCACTTCCGCAGTGGCCGGCAATCACGAAATTACGACACTCAGCAGCTTTTTTCATAAGGATC
>CASFXO010000034.1 GCA_949298665.1 uncultured Lentisphaeria bacterium | reverse complement strand
CGGTGATCAATACGGTTTTCCCGTCGAAACGCATGAACAGAGGGCCTCCTTCCGGACGATTTTCAGCGGCGCATGGCGCGCCGGGCTTCCAGATCGTCCTGTTTCCGGCGCAGATCTTCGCGTTTATCGCCGTGGGTCTTGCCTTTGCAATAAGCGATCTCGACCTTCACCAGTCCCTGCTTGAGGTAGACTCGGAGCGGCACCACCGTACCGCCTTTTTCGCCGAGCATCTGCGCCAGCTTGCGGATTTCCGCAGCGTGCAGCAGGAGCTTCCGTTGCTGTTTCGGCGGATGATTGAAACGGTTGCCCTGCCCGTAAACGGCGATGTGCGCGTTGTGCAGCCAGGCTTCGCCGTCGCTGATCCGGACGAAGGAATCGGTCAGCGTCACGGCGCGCTCACGGCAACTCTTGACCTCGGTGCCGGTGAGTTTGATGCCCGCCTCATAGCGTTCCAGAATGGTATAATCGTGGAACGCCTTCTTATTGGTTGCGAGCACCGGATCGTCGGGATTGCGTCTCGGCATGGCAACGACCTACTTGTTTTCCTTGAGGAAATTACTGGCTTTTTCCTCGAACTGACGCCGCTTCGGGTAATTGGCGGCAGTGAGGGACTTTTCGAATTTCCCCAGCAGATCGCGCTGTTCGGCGCTGAGTCGGCTCGGCACCTCCACCAGCACCCGGATGTGCAGATCGCCGCGCCCGCCGCCGCGCAGCGCCGGAACTCCTTTGCCCTTGAGTCGCAGCAGCGTTCCGTTCTGGGTACCTTCCGGCACCTTCATCTTGGCGGGCCCGGCAATGGTCGGCACCACGACGATCCCCCCCAGCGCCGCCGTCATGAACGGCACGGGCATTTCGCAGAGCAGGTCGTTGCCCTCGCGGACGAACACCGCGTGCGGCCGGACATGAATCACCACATACAAATCTCCCGGCGCGCCGCCGCGGCGCCCGCTTTCCCCCTCACCCGCGACCCGCAGACGCGAGCCGGTGTCCACCCCCGGGGGACTGTGGAGCTGCAACGTCTTTTCGACCCGGACACGTCCTTCGCCGCGGCACTTGCGGCAGGGTTTGTCGATCACCTCGCCGGTACCGCGACAGGCCGGACAGGGTTGCCGGACACTGAAGAAACCGTTGGACGCCGTAACCTGCCCGGCACCGCCGCAGCGGACACAACGGGTCTTGCCGGAACCGGGTTCACAGCCGGTTCCACCGCAGCTGTCGCAGGTGGTCAGCCGCGGAATGGTGATCTTTGTATCGGCGCCGTAGACGGCGTCTTCGAAATCGATTTCCAGATCGTAACGGAGGTCGGCACCGTCCATGGCGCCGTTGGGATTCTGCCGCCTGCCGCCGCCGAAAAATTCCTCGAAAATACTCCCCCCGCCGCCGGCACCGCCGCCGAACACCTGGCTGAAAATATCGAAGGGATCCTGGAATCCCCCTCCCGGACGCCCGCCGCCACCGGCTCCGGGCCCAAACGCATCGGGACCGAACTGGTCGTAACGCGCCCGCTTGTCGGGGTCGCTGAGCACTTCATACGCCTGGGAAATATCCTTGAATTTCTCCTCCGCCGCCTTGTCGCCCGGATTTTTGTCCGGATGGTATTTGATCGCCAGCTTGCGGTAGGCTTTCTTGATTTCGTCGGCGGACGCGGTACGCGCCACGCCGAGCAGTTCATAATAATCCTGTCTGGCCATTTTGATCCACCTGATCCTGCCTTATTCGTCGATCTTCCCGGTTTCCGGCGCCGGCGCCTCCGGCATCGGGCTGCCGGTTGAAACCACCACTTTGGCGGGGCGAAGCAACCGGTCGCCGATTCGATAGGCGGCAGTCCACTCTTTGATCACATGTCCTTCCGGAACGGTTTCCGAAGGCTCCTGGCCCACCGCCTCCTGCCATTCGGGATCGAACGGCTTGTGCATGCTGTCCTGCTTCCGGACGCCGAGATCCTCGAACGCCTTGACGTATTCCTGAATGATCATCTCCACGCCCTGCCGGATGGCCTCGACGTTGTCGGATTTCTCCGCCGCGGTCCGGGCCATGCCGAGAAAGTCGAACACGCGGAGAAAGGGATCCAGCGTGCTGGTTATCCCCAGCATCCGGGCGTCGGCGATGTCCTTGAGCGTGCGCTTGCGGTAATTCTGGTAATCGGCCTGAAGATAAAGCATTTTTTCCTTGAGGTCGGCCAGTTCTTTTTTCAAGGTTTCGATTTCCGTCCGGGCGCCCGCGCCGGGCTCCGGCGTTTCGACGGCAACCGCTTCCGGAACCGGTTCGGCGGCCGCGGCGGCTTCCGGTGCGGTCACTTCCGGTTCAGAAGGTTTTTCCGGCTTCTTTTTTTCAGATTTTCTGGTCATATGTCTGAATCCTTTCCAAAACTTTTCCATTCACGCCCCCCGTGAAGCAAAAACATGCAGAAATCCTCCCGGATTTATTAATATAGTACCGCTTTCGCTTTTTTCCACCTTTTCCGCTTTTCCCCGTCGTCGCCTCCCCGGAAACCGGAAAAACCGCCTTCCCACCACCGGGAAGAAGGTTGAAAACCGCGCCCGGTCATGATATATTACAAACAATCGGCGTTTCGAACCGCCGGTGAAAACGCTTTATTTTTACGGACAAAGGGACCTCATCTCATGATGACGTTGACGCGATACGGCCTCCGGGAATGGGGAGGCGGAGGGATAGTGGCACTATTTCTGGCGGCGGGGTTCTTCCTGCTGATCCTTGCCGGATTTCCGGTTACGGGAGGCGTCGGCATCGGTGTGGTCGTCCTCGGCTGGCTGGGCCTGGCGGCGTTTTTCCGTAATCCCGTCCGACGTCCGCCGTCGGATCCGGCGCTGCTGGTCAGTCCGGCGGACGGCGTGGTGCGGGACATCGGCGAAGTGGCTTTCGACCAGCCGCCGTTCGACGGAAAAGCGCAGCGGATCGGAATTTTTCTTTCGGTGCTGAACGTCCACGTCAATCGGGCTCCCGCCGATCTCGAAGTGCAGAGCGTCGTCTATCGGGAGGGACGCTACCTGGATGCGCGCAGCGCCGGGTGCGTAACCGAAAACGAAGCCATGACCATCGCCGGAACGGCCTCCGCCGCAGGGCGGACATTCCCGATGGGCATCCGGCAGATTTCGGGAGCGATCGCCCGCCGGATCGTCTGTCCGGTGCGGCCGGAACGAAGACTGCGCCGCGGCGAAATCTACGGCATGATCAAGTTCGGGTCCCGCACCGAGCTGTATCTGCCACTGGAGGGCGTGGAGATCCGGGTACAGCCCGGCGACCGGGTGTACGGCGGCAGAACCGTCGTCGCCGCGGTCCGGCAATCCTGAAACTGCGCTGCGAACAGGAGCCCCCCATGAAGGAACGATTCAAACGACTGATCGAACGAAACCGCTGGCTGAAGGCGGTGCCGAATTCCCTGACGTTATGCAACTCTCTCTGCGGCTTCGCGGCGATTCTCTTCACGCTGCGGGCTTATGAACGCGGAATGATGCCGGACACCGGAGCGGAAATCTTCGCCGCCAGTGCCTGGATCATTCTGTTTGCCATGGTTTTTGACGCGCTGGATGGATTTGCCGCGCGGATTTTCAACGCGGCCAGCATGCACGGAGTGCAGATGGACTCCCTGGCGGATATGGTCACCTTCGGCGTGGCGCCGGCCACGGTGGTGGCCATCATGACCCATTCGCTCCGGGAACTGAATCGGAACCAGGAAATTGTGGTCTATTTGCTCTGTTCGGTCTATCTGGGGTGCGCCGCGCTCCGGCTGGCCACGTACAACGTTCACGCCATTCTGAACAAAAAAAGCGGCGACAAATTCACCGGACTGCCCTCCCCCGGCGGTGCGGCGGCCATCTGCAGCGTGGTCATGTTCGCCGAACACACATCCATCGACATCGCCCGGCTGGCGCTGGTGCTGCCTGCCTATGCGGCGATTCTGGGGTTGCTGATGGTCAGCCCCATTCCCTACCTCCATTTCGGGAAATGGCTGCTTTCGATCCGGCGCAACCGGAAACGGCAGAGCCTGCTGGTTCTGATGCTGCTGATCATCGTTTTCTTTCAGGCAAACGGTCTTCTGCTGCTGGTCACCCTGTATATCTTCTCCGGACCGGCGGCATATCTTTTTCATCTGATTCACCGGTCGGAACCATCGGAAGCCGACGGGAAAGGAGCGGCGTGATGCGTTATCTGATCACCGGCGGCGCCGGATTCATCGGCGGACATCTGACGGAACGACTGTTGCGGGACGGACACGAGGTGGTCGTCATCGACAACTTCTCCACCGGCAGTCGCGAAAATCTGCAAACCGCGGAGGCTCTGGCAGCTGGCAGACTCCGGGTGATCGAAGCCGATGTCGTATCCTCCGCCGAACTGCTGGACCGGGAAATCCGCGAAACAGACCGGGTGATTCACCTGGCGGCCGCAGTCGGCGTGGAACTGGTCATTCACGACCCGGTGCGTACCATCACCACCAATGTTCACGGTACGGAAAACGTCCTGGTACCGGCCGCCCGATACGGGAAGCGCACCATCATCGCCTCCACCAGCGAGGTGTACGGCAAATCCACCAAGCCTTTTTTTGCGGAAAGCGACGACCTGCTGATCGGCAATCCGCTGCACGCCCGCTGGTCCTACGCCTGCAGCAAACTGCTGGATGAATTCTTTCTGATGGCCCACCATCGTCAGTCGGGGCTGCCGGGCACGGTGGTCCGTTTTTTCAATACGGTGGGTCCGCGCCAGACCGGCCGTTACGGCATGGTGATTCCCCGTTTTGTGGAAAAAGCCCTGCGCGGGGAGCCGCTTCCGGTTTACGGCAGCGGTCGGCAGACCCGCTGCTTCTGCCATGTGTTCGACGTGGTCCGTGCCCTGCTGCTGCTGGCGGACCGGCCGGAATCCTGCGGCGGCATCTACAACATCGGCAGCCACCATCACATTTCCATCGGCGAGCTTGCCCGGTTCGTCATCACCCGGACCGGCAGCCAGTCGGAGATCCGCCATATTCCCTACGATGAGGCTTACGAAAAGGGCTTCGAGGACATGATGCACCGGGCGCCGGACACGACGGCGCTCCGGGAGCTGACCGGCTGGGACCCGGAATTTTCGCTGGAAAACATCATCGACGACGTCGTTCTGGAACAGCAGCGGCGCGGCTGATCCGGAGTGTATGCGCACGGTTGCGCCTGCCGTTTCACATGTGGTCCCCTGCGCATGTCGTGAAAAAATATACGGGAATTGATTCCTTCCGTTTCCCGCTGCTTGCATTTTCCGTCGCTCCCCGCTATTTTGAGTAACGGTGCACGGTTTCTCAAAATACGGGAGTATGGCCATGAATTTGAATGAACCTGTCAACCGTTTCCGCAACGCCCTGCCGAAGGTCGGCATCCGCCCCATCATCGACGGCCGCCGCCGCGGCATTCGTGAATCCCTTGAAGATCAGACCATGGGCATGGCCCATGCCGCCGCCGAGTTGATCACCGGCCGGCTTCGTCATCCGAACGGGGCCCCGGTCGAATGTGTCATCGCCGACACCACCATTGCCGGCAGCGCCGAGGCCGCCGCCTGTGCCGACAAATTCTCCCGGAACAATGTCGGAGTCTCGCTCTCCGTCACCCCCTGCTGGTGCTACGGCTCCGAGACCATGGACATGGATCCCCTGACGCCCAAGGCGGTGTGGGGCTTCAACGGTACCGAACGGCCGGGAGCGGTCTATCTGGCGGCGGTCCTGGCGGCGCACAGTCAGAAGGGGGTGCCGGCATTCGGCATTTACGGGCGCGACGTGCAGGATGCCGACGACCGCACGGTACCGGCGGACGTGCGGGAAAAAATCCTCCGCTTCGTACGCGCCGGACTTGCGGTGGCGACGATGCGCGGGAAAACCTATCTCTCCATGGGCAGCGTCGCCATGGGCATTGCCGGCTCCATTGTCGATCCGGAAATGTTTGAGGATTACTTCGGCATGCGCTGCGTCTCGGTGGACATGAGCGAATTCATCCGCCGCGTCAACGAAAAAATCTACGACCCGGCGGAATACGAACAGGCCCTGACCTGGGTCGGGCGGAATTGCAGAGTGGGCCGGGACTTCTCCAACTCCGGCGTCACCACGGAAGAAAACCGCCGGATCTGGGAATATGTGGTGAAAATGGCGATAATCGCCCGCGACCTCATGGTCGGCAATCCCCGCCTGGCCGAACTCGGCTTCGGAGAAGAGGCGCTCGGCCATAACGCCATCGCCGCCGGATTTCAGGGACAGCGTCAGTGGACCGACCATATGCCCAACGGCGACTTTCTTGAAACCATTCTCAATTCCTCCTTTGACTGGACCGGTATCCGCCAGCCCTACGTCGTCGCCACGGAAAACGACGCCCTGAACGGCATGTCCATGTTGTTCGGTCATCTTCTGACCGGTACCGCGCAGGGATTTTCGGACATCCGCACCTACTGGAGCCCCGATGCCGTCAAGCGGGTCGCCGGTTATGAACTGACCGGTGCCGCCGCCGGGGGACTCATCCACCTGATCAATTCCGGCGCTACCACCCTGGACGCCACCGGGCGCCAGACCCGCGACGGCAAACCCGCCATGAAACCTTATCGGGAAATCACGCCGGAAGAGGCGCAGGCCTGTCTGAACGCGGTCGAATGGATCCCCGCCAACCGGGGGTATTTCCGCGGCGGCGGCTTCTCCTCCCGGTTTCTGTCGCGCGGCGGCATGCCGCTGACGTTGAGCCGCTTGAACCGGATCAAAGGCCTCGGTCCCGTACTTCAGATCGCCGAGGGCTGGACCTGCGAACTCCCGGAAAAAGTTCACGAAACGCTGGATTTGCGCACCGACCCGGGCTGGCCGACCACCTGGTTTGCTCCGCGCCTGACCGGCAAAGGCGCCTTCCGGGACGTCTATTCGGTCATGGCCGGCTGGGGCGCCAATCACGGGGCGTTCTCTTTCGGCCATATCGGAGCGGAACTGATGACGCTGGCCGCCATGCTGCGCATTCCGGTCTGCATGCACAACGTACCGGAAGAACAGATCTACCGCCCGAGCGCCTGGGCCGCGTTCGGCATGGATGCGGAAGGCTCCGACTATCGCGCCTGCGCTAATTTCGGACCGCTCTACCGCTGAAACCGCCTCCCGAACAAAACAGAAACGCCGGACGCCCCATGTCGTCCGGCGTTTTTTTTACGCTTCAAGGGGGGGCCGCTTTCCGGTCTTATGCCCGGGACTCCTCCGCCAGCACTTCACAGGGCCGCACGATGCAATAGAGATCGGTCGAAGGAGATTCCGGTGAAAATTGTCCGAGAATCACGACCAGATCATCATCCTTGATCATGTTTTTCGCCAGCAGATGCCGCAAAGACGCCTTGAGCAGATGGTGAGGATTCTCCACATAGTCCATCACGTCGGTCTGCACCCCGTAGGTCAGCGAAAGCCGGCGGGCGACGCCGGGCCGGTAGGTCAAACCGAAAATCGGCACTCTGCCGCGATAGGCGGAACAGAGATTGCAGGAGCGCCCGTTGCTGGTATTGCAGATGACCGCCCGCACCGGCAGCGTCCGGGAAGTCTCCACCGCCGAGCGCACGATACAGCTGCGTATCGGATTGTCCACATCGTCAATCCGGCTCAGCCGGGTGAACAGATTGTCCGGAGAGGCCTCCGTCTGCCGGATGATGCTGCTCATCATCGCCACCGATTCCACCGGATAGTCGCCCTGGGCGGTTTCGCCGCTGAGCATGACCGCATCGGTGCCGTCGAGCACCGCGTTGGCAATGTCGCTGACCTCCGCCCGGGTGGGGCGCGGCGCATGAATCATGCTCTGCAGCATCTGCGTGGCGGTGATCACCTGCTTATGGCGGCGCATGCACTCATAAATGATGTTCTTCTGAATCAGCGGCACCTCTTCCAGCGGAATCTCGATGCCGAGGTCGCCGCGCGCGACCATCACCCCCGCCACCACGTCGAGAATGGCGGACAGATTCTTCACCCCCTGTCGATTTTCGATTTTGGCAATGATGCTGATCGGGCTGTCGTGCGTATCCAGGATGCTCTGCAGCGCCATGACGTCGTCCCGGTCCCGCACAAAGGAATGCGCAATGAAATCCAGCTGGTTGGCTATGGCGAAATCCACAAACTCGCGATCCTTCCGGGTCAACGCCGGCGTACGCAGTTCCGCGTCCGGCACGTTGACCGATTTCTTGTCCTGCACCGTGCCCGCCCGGGTAACGCGGCACAACAGTTTCTCCGGATTTCGACCGACGATCTCCAGCTCGGCCACACCGTCGTCCACCACCACCCGCTGACCGATTTTCACCTCTTCCACGAACCGGGAATAGTTGACTTGAAACCCCTCTCCCGCAGGAACCGGATTGCCGCTGACCAGCACGGTCTGAGCCAGTTTCAGTTCCAGCGGCTCCGCCAGATTGCAGGTGCGCACGTTGGGCCCCTTGGTGTCGATCATGATGCCGATCTGGTCGGACACCTGGCGGATGTTGTGCACGACCATCGCCGCATCATCCAGCGTCATATGAGCGGTATTGAGCCGCGCCACGTTCATTCCCGCCTCGTAGAGCCGCCGCAGCAGCTCCACGCTGCAATTCAAGCTGGAAATGGTGGCGACGATCTTGGTTCTCTTATAATCCATATCAAATTCCGATTTTCTGCTATGCCTTCAACATCCGCGCCGATTGAAAAAGGTCGGCTTCACCACCCGGGCATAATACGGATAGCGGCGGCGCAACTCCTCCGGACAATCCGGCGGAATATACCGGAATCGCCGGTAAAACCACAGATACTGTTCCGGAAAACGGCGAATATACCCGGCGGAGATATCCATCAATTCCTGGATCACCGCCTCTTCGCTCTCATACTGGTCGAAAGGCCGGGACAGCCACTCCGCGTGCGCCCGCACCCGTCCGTCCGGCATGCGCACGGACGTCCCGTAAATGATCACCGACGGAATGCCGTGCGCGTCACAATAGTGCTTCAAACTCGCCGGCGCCTTGCTGCTGGCCACCGGCATCCCGAAAAAACGCACGAACACCCCGCCGTCCCGCACCCGGGTGTTCTGATCGATCAAGGTTCCCACCCCGAGTCCCTCCCGCAACGCCCGGGTCGCCGCCCGGATCGCGCCGCGGGCGAAAATGATATGCAACCCCGCCTCCTTTTCCCGATTGCCGTGATTCAGCAACCGGTTGAGATAGGGATTGCGCACCGGCTTGGCGATCGCAACCATGCGCACTCCGGCGTAATACGGCGCCATCAGCCCGGACGCCTCCCAGCTGCCGAGGTGGGGATTGACGAAAATAATCCGTTCTCCCGCCGCCACATGCGCCTTCAACCGGGAAGTAATCTCCTCCGGCAATTCGTACCAGCGTTCGATCCGGCGGGGATTGCCGCTCAGCCAGATGAATTCGAGAAGATTGAAAATCACGTGATAGCAGCTCTGCCGCCCGATCCGGACCGCCTCTTCCGTACTCCGTTCGGGCATCGCCGTACGGATGTTCGCAATAATCATCCGCCGGAAAGTCGGCAGCAACCAGACCCCGATACCTCCCAGCGCCGCCGGAATGCGCAATCCACCATGCGGCAGCAATCGGATCACGCCGTACAGTATCAGCACGGCGATATATTCGATCCGGTATCGAATGCTCAAAAAGAAATCCTTCACTCCACGCCCCCTCGGCAGCCCCTGTCGCTTCCTGTAAAAAAAGTTCGTCCCGCTCGGTTTCGTTTCTCAGGGCAACGGCTGTAACGTCCGTTTCTGCCGCCGGCGCGGCGGACGATAGAAACGCAGCTCTCCCGCCGCCGTCATCCCGACTCCGGCGGCACACAGCACGCTGCGGGACGCGGCCGCGGCAATATTCAACGCCAGATGGTTACGCGCCGCCGCTTCGCACGGCTGCGGATCCGGCTCCCGAATCACCGTAATCGTGCCGTCGGGAAACACATGCAGCAATCCCCAGCCCAACGCCGTTTCGTCCGCCTCCAGTGTCCCGGCCGGGACAGCCAGATAAAGCTCGTCCGCCACCCCCGCCCGGCGAATCCGTTCCAGTCGGCTGCCGCGATGCAGGGCATGTTGCAACTTTTCCAGGCGACGGCGCAATTTCCGGTACTCACCATCGGTACTGCGTTCATAGTGCCAGGTACGGAATTCGCTGAAAAGATCATCGCTGTCGGCCAGGTGCGGTTCCCGCTCCCGGATCCGCGCCTCCAGCCGTTCCCGTTCGCTCCGCAATTCATGAATCGCCTCCAGCAAAGCCTGCCGGTCGGCACATTCCGAAAAACACCGATCACGGTGGTCATAAATTTCCACAATCGCAGTCTTCACCACCTGTTTGACTCTGCCGACATCCCGGGTCCAGAACGCCGCCGCCGCCACCTGATATTTTCGAAAACGCGCCGGCACGTATCCCGCCACTCCGGCGGGACGCCGGGCAGCCAGAAATCCCAGTGCCGCCTGGCGCATCTCCTGCGGTCCCGGCTGCGCCGGAACCACCGGGGCGGCCGCGTCCGTCTCCGTCGACACCGACTCCGGCAAAGGCTCCGCCACAGACGCCTCATCCTGTAACGGCGCCCAGTCGGAGGTTGAAAAAAACAAGTCCAGTTCCGGCTGTTCTTTGCTTTTCTTCATCTGATTTTCATCCTGCCTCGGCCAGTATATGCAAAAAGACAGGAACCGAAGTTCCTGTCTTCAATATAGCACGATTCGTGCCGTTTTTCCAGTCGCAGGACCGGATTAGTTGAGCTTGAGCTCGGAGAGCGCTTCGTTGCTGAAGACTTCGCCCATATCCACCATGGATTCGCCCGGCTTGAGAGCGGCGGTATATTCTTCTTCGGCGGCCTTGAGATCCGCTTCGGAGAAGCCTTCGCTGACCGCCTTGATCGACAAGCCGATCCGGCGTTCTTCGGTGTCCACCTTGATGACGCGCGCTTCGACTTCGTCGCCGACGGAGAGCACGTCCTTGACCTTTTCCACATGATCGCGGCTGAGCTGCGAAATGTGAATCAATCCGTCGATCTTGTTGCTCAGTTCCACGAACGCGCCGAAAGCGGCGATCTTGGTGACTTTGCCCTTGACCACATCGCCAACCTTGTACAGGTTGTTGATTTCCGACCAGGGATCGCTTTCGGCCTGCTTCAGGCCGAGGGAAATGCGCTGCTGTTCCGGATTGATGTCCAGGATGACCGCTTCCACTTCCATGCCCGGCTTGAGAATTTCGTTCGGATTGTTGATCTTGCGGGTCCAGCTCATGTCGGAGACATGGATCATGCCGTCGATGTCGTTTTCGATTTCCACGAACGCGCCGTAGCTGGTCATATTCCGCACTTTACCCTTGATCCGGCTGCCGACCGGATATTTCGCGGCCAGCACTTCCCACGGGTTCGGATCCTTCTGGCGCAGACCGAGCGAAATCTTACGGCTTTCGCGGTCGATGTCGAGGATGACGGCTTCCACCATTTCGCCGACCTGGACCACATCACCGGCCTTGGCGATGCGCTTGGTCCAGCTCATTTCGGACACATGGATCAGGCCTTCGACGCCGCTTTCGATTTCGACAAAGGCGCCGTAGGGCATGATGTTGACCACACGGCCGGTGATCTTGCTGCCGACCGGGTATTTCGCGGCGATGTCGTCCCACGGATTCGGGGTCTTCTGCTTGTAACCCAGCGAAACGCGTTCCTTGACGTCGTCGATGCTGAGGATCACCACTTCGATCGGCTGACCGACTTCCAGCACTTCGGACGGGTGCGAGATCCGGCCCCAGGAAATGTCGGTGATGTGCAGCAGACCGTCCACGCCGCCGAGGTCGATGAACGCACCGAAATCGGTGATGTTCTTGACCACGCCCTGACGCAGTTCGCCGACGGTCATGGTCTTCAGGAGCGCACTGCGGCGTTCGCGCAGCGATTCTTCCAGCAGTTCCCGCCGGGAAACCACGATGTTCCGGCGTTCCAGATTGATCTTGATGATCTTGACATCGAACTCCTTGCCGATGTAGTCATCCATATTGCGCACCGGACCGATGTCCAGCTGGGAACCGGGCAGAAAGGCCGGGAAACCTTCGACATCGACCATGATCCCGCCTTTGACGCGGTGCCGCATGAACCCTTTGGTCACATAGCCTTCGCCGTACTCGGTGGTGATTTTGTTCCAGGCCTTGATCGAGTAGGCTTTTTCCAAACTGATGCTCGGCATGTTGTGTTCGTTCTCGACTTCTTCGAGCAGAACGTCGATTTTATCGCCGACCTTCGCTTCGTCGTACTTGAGGAATTCCGAAGCGGGAACGAATCCCTCGGCCTTGTAGCCGATGTCCACCAGCGCGCC
>CASFXO010000033.1 GCA_949298665.1 uncultured Lentisphaeria bacterium | reverse complement strand
CGACCAGCAGAATGTCGTTGAATCCGCGGTGCGCCGCCATATGCGTTTCGCCCAGGTGGAGCAGATGAAGGAGACCACGCTGCGGAAACTGCTGGCGTCCCCGACCTTTCCGCTGGAGCTGGAACTCAACCGGCTCGACTGTCTGGCCAGTCATGGCCTGTTCGCCCCATATCTGCGGCTGCTGGACGAGGTCCGCCGCCGGCAGGGGGAACTTGCGCTGCCCCCGCCGCTGGTGCAGGGACGCCATCTGCTGGCCGCCGGGTTTGCGCCCGGTCCCGCATTCGGCCGGGTTCTGACCGCCCTTTACGAACGGCAACTCGGCGGCGAATTCCAGTCCCGCGAGGAGGCGCTCCGGGCAGCCGCCCTCCTGCTGTCTTCCCGGCAGGCCCCCGACGACGACGCCCTTCAGGCCAGTTCGAGAAAGATTTCCTCCAGCGTCAGCGATTGAATCCGGAAGCCGCCGATCCGCTGCTGCTGCAATGCCGCCGCGAGTTCCGCCTCCGGCGCCGTCGTCACCACACGCAGCGTATCCGCCAGCACCTCCCGTCGGATTTCTCCGGGAAGCGTGCCGGGACTCGCCGCCGCCGGCAGCCGGACTTCCCGCCAGCGCGCCCGCAGCTCCTCGATGGTCCCCTCCGCCACCATCCGCCCTTCCCGCAAAATCCCCGCCCGGTCGCAGATTCCGGTCAACTCCCCGATCTGATGAGTGGAAAAAAAGACCGTACAACCCGTTTCCGCCAGCGACTCCAGAATGACGTCCTGCCATTCCCGTCGCGCCGCCGGATCCAGTCCCGGCAGCGGATCATCCAGCAGCAATAGCTCCGGTCGTCGTCCAAGCACGCCCAGCAGGGCGGCCTTCCCCGCCGTCCCGAAGGAAAAATCCCCGATCCGTCCCGTCTCCGGCAACTGCAGCCGACGGCACAGCGCGGTCACCAGCGCGTCATCCCACCGTTCGGGAAAAAACGCCTGCTGATACTGCAGATATTCCGGCAGCGTCATCTCCCGCCACAGGTGCCGGCGCTCCGCCACATACCCGATGCGCGCCGCCGTTTCCAACCGGCAGTCGGCCGGATCCTCACCCAGCACCCGGATGCACCCGGCAGCCGGCAGCAGCTGCCCGGCAAGAAGCCGCATCAGCGTGGTCTTGCCGGCGCCGTTGCGCCCCAGCAGAGCGTAACAGCTGCCCGCGGGAACCCGCAGCGACAACTCCTGCAGAACCGTTTTCCGTCCGAACCGTTTTTCCACCCGATCCGCCTGTATCGCCACCGCCGCCGTCATCTGTTTTCTCCTTGTGTAAGGCCGCCGACCGTCAACGCCAGCGCGATCGGAGCGCCGTTCATGCGTTCACACCGGAAATACAGCTGTACCATACCGTTCCGTTTCCCCTTCTCCATCCTTAAGCCGGGCAGCCGCCCTCCGGGCAAATCCCGCAAATCGGTCGGGAATTGCCCCTGATGCTCGATGGCGTACAATTTCAGACGCAGCGCCATCGGTATCAGGATCCGATTGGTCAATACGGATTCCAGCAGCGACTGATACCACTCTCCTTCCGGAGCCGTCGCCGCCACCGCCAGCAGCGATTCCGGATGGCGGCAACCGGCCAGGCGCATGATGAAATCCGCCTCCTGGATTTCTCTTCGCATCCATCCCATCCGGAATCGCCCTCCGGACATCCGGGACAGCCATCCTGTTCTTTGGCCACCGGTCGCCACCATCTCCGCCAGCCGCGGCAACTGAATTCCTTCCAGCGCCGGACGCGCCTCGTAACCGGCCAGTTCCGCTTCCAGGAACGGCCGTTCCGCGGCCCGGATCGGCCAGTACTCCGCCAGCAACACCCCGATGGCGGCGTCAAATCGCACCGCCGCGCCCTCCTGCAGGTATCGTCCGCCTTCCCCCCGTCCCAGCCAGTTCCGGAGTTTCCGTCCGACTTCGCAGCAACGTTGCGCCTCCTCCCAACGTCCGGCGGCAAGCAATCCACGGAAACGCGGCAGGACCACCTCCAACAATATCAGGCGCTGTTCCTGAGGACTCAACCACCGGAGGGGGGGCGGCGGCGGATTTTCCGCAAATTGCCGCAGCAGCGTCCCCACGGTTTCCGACTGCGCCATTCGCGCGTCCCATTCTCTACTCGCCCGAAATTTACCCTCGGTCTTCACCGCCGCGCGCAAAGCGCGATACCAGCGGGAAGCCCCCGAATCGACGGATTCCCCTTCGAAATCGAAGGGAACCAGATTTTCCCGGGCACTCCATTCCTGCCGGAGCCGGTGATAACTCAGTTCCAGTACCAGCCATCCTCCTCCCCACAGAACGAGTCCCAGCGCTACCGCCCCCCCCCTACCCCACAACAACGCCGCCCCCAACGGACGGTCATAACGTACCCGTCGCCGCCAGACCGCCGCCGTCACCACCAGAAAATATATCCCCAGTGCCACCATCACTCCACCAGCCGCCATCGGCGGGACACCGGGGACCCCAAACAGCAGCAGAACCACGACAGGATACACCAGCCACGCGCCCAGCAGACCCCACAGAATCAGTCCCCAGACGCCCCCATCCGTCCCCCTCAGGAGCGCGCCGCAGAAAGTGACGGTGAAAACCGTCCATAACAGCAGCAGCCACCAGAGATTCCCCCAGCACGACCACCCGCCTCCCAGCGCCAGAAATTCGTGCAGCCGCAACCATCCCAGCAACACCAGCAGCATTCCTCCGAACAACCCGTAACGCACCCGGAAAATCGTTCCCGGACGGAGCGGCAGCGTCCACAGCAGCGGCCGCGTTCCCTGCCGGAAGTCTCGCCCGGCACAATCGCCCAGCATCCAGGCCGCCAGCCCCCCCAGTCCCCAGAGGATCATGGACTGCGCCAGCTCCCGTTCGTCCCGCGAGCAGGAAAACCAGCTTAACCAGAGCGCCGCCAGATACGGTCCCGCTCCCAGCAGCAACGCCAGCAACAGCGGCACCAACCGGTTGCGCCGGAAATCCACCCGGCAAAACACCATCCATGGTTTCATCCTCATTTCCTCGCCTCCTCCGGTTGTTCCGGCCAATGGTTCACCGCATTTCGTACTCTTTCCCGGGTGATTCCCAGCCGGTCGGTCCGCTCAAACAGCCGCGCCAGCTCCACCCGGAGCGCCGCCGCGCGCCGTTCCTCCAGCTCCCCTTCGGCTGCGGCGGCGACAAAATTCCCCCCCCCCGGACGGCTCTCCAGCACGCCGCTCTCCTGCAGTTCCCGGTACGCCCTGGCCACGGTATTCGGATTGATCCGCAGCGCCAGCGCCAGTTCCCGCACCGGCGGAATCCGATCGCCCGGACGATACCGGCCACACAAAATTTCCCCCCGGATCCCATCGCCGATCTGTCGATAGATCGGGACATCCGACATCAGGTCAAGTTTCATGTGCCATTCCCCATGTGTATTAGTAAGATAATACAATTATACTATAAAAATCATACAGTTGCAAGCTGTTTTCTTCTTTTTTTCCCTATTTTCCCAATTTTCCCTTCATGCCGGGGAAAAGAGCTTGCATCCGGAAGTGTTTCCCTGTAAAATAAAATAGAGTTTTTCTGTGCGAAACTTCGAAATCGAAAGGGAACTCCATGCCCGTCGCCTCCCCGGAAACCGGCCACCGCCCGGCGCCGGGCCCCATGCCACCGGAACCGGAAACCTCGCTGTGGTTTTATTCTCGACACGACTGGTTTCGGACGATCCGGCTCTTCCGCGGCCTCGAACGCAATACGGCCTGCCGGGTTGCCTCCGGCCGCCTCCGCTGCATCCGGAAGGAGCCGGAACTCACCATCGATCTCGGACAGACCCGGCAGATCATCCGGTTCACTCCCATCTCCAAACGCCGCGGACCGGCGCGATGGCTGTCTGCCCCCGATTACGTGGGCACCTGTTCCCCGGACAGCGCCACCACGGTCAAAATCACGGTTCGCAATCTGGACCTTCCCTGCATTCAAGCCGAATGCGGGGAAAGGACGTTGATCTGCACAGCCCGAAATGCGCCATTCAACGTCGCATTCGCGATCCGTACCGGACAGGACAGCGACTTGTTTCACATTTTGGGAATCCCCTGGCGGGAATTCATCGCGTCGCGCGCCGGCTTCGGCCGCAACCTGCTGGGTGTCCAGCTGCCGATCCGGGAAACCGAACAGACGGCTTTCCGACTGTATCCGTACGAAGAACTCCTGCCGGTCCTGCTGCTGACCTATCTACTCATTTTCCCGCTTGTTCATACGGATACGGACAGCGCCGACAGTTGAAGCAGCATGTCCTGCCCTGAGCTGTGAAACCATGACCGGGACTTGGCAAGAAATGCTTGTGGTCATGGCCATTCTCTCCCATTCGGCCGAGACCATGTCAGCGGCCCGTCCCCCTCCGCCTCCATGGAATACCACAAGGATGTTCAGCTCCCCTCCGCCGCCCTCCCCTGCGCCACCTTTCGTTTCGGCCAGGAGGAATAGCCGATTCCCGCAATCACCAGCACGGCGCCGAAGATTTCAAACAGGCTCAGGGTTTCCCCCAGCAGCGCCCACGCCATGAGAATCGTCATGATCGGCGTCAAATATTGCATGATCGTTACCAGATTCAGACTGATCCGCCCCATGGCGGCATTCCAGGCGTAAAACCCCAGCGCTGTCGGAAACACCGCCAGATACCCCAGCAGCATCCAGACTGCACCGGATTGCGGCAGAACGACTTCATTCATCCGGAAGCAGTTGATGAGCAGCAGGGAGAGCGACGCAAACAGCATCGACCAGACCGTAACCGCCAGGTCGTTTTCCGGCGTCACGACCTTCTTCGCGTAGACCGAGGCGATCGACCAGCTCAACGCCGAAGCCAGCACCAGCAGGTCTCCCCGGAAACTCGTCGGCGAATAAGTGAGGCCCTGCTCGGTCACCACCCCGATTACGATCATGCACCCGAGTGTCCCGACCGCCATACCGATTCCCTGACGCAATGAGATTTTCTCGCCGATGAACAACCCCAGCAGAATCGTCAGCACCGGCGCACTCGACATGATCATCGAGGAATTGACCGCCGTGGTATAACGCTGCCCCCAGAACAGAAAGACGCTCATCCCGACAAACGAAAACTGACTCAGCACCGCAACGCGCAGATAATCGCGTTTCGACAACCTGAACAGCGCCCTGCGATTCACAACCAGGCAGAAGAGAAACAGCAGCAGCCCCCCCGCTCCAAAACGCAGCAGCGAAAGCGTTACCGGATCGATTTTCGCCTCCCCGCCGCGCATCAGCCACCGGGTCGCCACATAAACTGTCGCCCAGAGAAATGCGGAAAGAAACGACCAGAATACTCCCGGATTCCAAAACTCTCCGATGCGTTTCATACCGTACTCTCCTTATCATTCATTGATATACTGGCCACTATGCAGGCTTATTCGGAATCTCCGAACGGAATAAAACAAAAGTGCCCGCTGGTTTTTCCGTTGACGGTTCGGCGCTCCCAGAGCCGCCAGAAAAACGAAACACGCCGATCCTCGCCATTCCTCTGCAACGAAAAGAACGGAAGCAGTGTCTCACTCTTCTCCCCGTCCCGCCGATAGCGGTACAAATACCGCAGAATGTGCACCTCCTCCCGGTCTTCGGAAGTGAAGCCATCCGCCAGTATCCACGCCACATTCCATCGGGAATCTGCTCCGACACGTCTGATGTCGAAGAACCAGGTGCCGTTTTCCCGCACCACAGCCTCCCGAATGCGCTCGCCGTAGAGCGAATTCAGACACGTCTGAAGCACTTCCTCCGAGTTCATATCAGATGTCGCAATGGCAAGTCCAAATTCGGCAGAAACTTCGGATAATCTCTTTTGTGAGGCAACAAGCGTTTCCCGCTGCTGCTCCAGTCGGTTATAATCCCATTTCAGCTTTTCCAGCATTGTCTGAAGGTAACCTTTCGGTACGGCAGATACGGCCTTTCGGCAGGCGTCCTCGTGATCCAGCACAAACGTCTTTCCTGTTTCCGCTTTCAGAGTCTGTTCCACAATCGGCCGCTGAATATGCAGGCGCATTTCCTGCTCCGCCAGTTGCCGCAAATCACCAATCCGCGTCCGCAACAGGGCACGCAGCTGATTCAAACGCGCCGCCTCTCCCCTGTTGGCAGCGACCAGAACTGTCTCGTCTTCCTGATAATACAACCCCAGCAGGACTCCCAGCCCGGATTGATGGACGAAAGAACGGTGATCCAGCACCGCATCCGCTTCACAGACGACAGCGGCATCGCGGTCATGCTGCTTTCGGGAAGCCATCCAGCCGACGGGAAAAAGGAAAAAGCGGTCCTTTTCCATGGCACTGTCTTTGACGTAAGTCAAAAGCGGTATGGAAAGGAATGTACTCTCCTCCTTCGACCGGCTGTATATGCTCAGCAGAGCAAGAGAAAACCACGTCCCATCCTGTTTGCACAGAAGTGGCAAACACCCTCCGCTCCAGGTCGTCTGGACGGGAAGACGGCATGCCGGAATCGCATCCGTCAGAAAGGCGCGCAGCGACTCTCCATCTGTAACGCTCTCCGGCAAATCAAGTTTCGGATTTATCTTTCGAAGTTCGGCACGGACCTCCTCCCGGTCGATCTGATTCCCTTCCGCACGGGAAGCGGCGAACAAATTCCGCACTGTCTCCCATTCCGGCGAAGCGGCGTAATGCTTCGTACGCACGACATTCCCGAGCAGTGGCAAGGCAAAGACGCTGGTCCTCTCCACGATGGGACTGGCTTCCCATGCCCGCAACTGCTGTTTCTGAAAGCGGCAGATGCCCAGAAAATGGAGCTTCTGCTCACGGTTTGCAACATTCCGGTAATAAGGAAAGCAGACCAGCAAACGGAACGTCTGCTCCGTCGGAGAACTTTCCCGATGAAACAGCGGTATCAACCCGAAATAACTTTCATTCTGCAGCACGGCTTGATCCCGCAGTGCCGTC
>CASFXO010000032.1 GCA_949298665.1 uncultured Lentisphaeria bacterium | reverse complement strand
CACCACCAGCGGCGTCACCTCCGCGCCCAGCGACTCATACTGCTCCAGCTGCCCCGCATCGGTCGGCAGCTGCAACCGGCAATACCCCCAGACCGCAATCAGCGCCAGGAAAAAACCGCCGTAGAACACCAACCCCCCGCGATCATTCCGGAAAACCCCCAGCCAGGCATTTCGGAAACTCGGGAAAAACTGAATCACATAAAAAATCCGCGCCCCGATCACTCCTGCGATCATCGCCGTCATCACCACTCCGGTCGCCTGGTCGCTGCTCATTTTCGCCGTCCGCCGATTCCAGCACACCAGCGCCGTGGCCGCCAGAAATCCGACCGCCGCCATCACGCCGTACCAGCGCACCGCAAGATCCCCGATCTGAAAGGCAATGGGGTGCATCATCCGCTCCTATTTCTGTTCCACCATCTTTTTCCGATCGCCGCGCGCTGCGAAATATTCCGTCGCCAGCACCAGCAGCAATCCGAACACCGCCAGCCCCACCACCGCCCAGAATGATCCGCCGAATCCATCCGGAGCCACATTGCGCACCACCAGCGGCGTCACCTCCGCGCCCAGCGACTCATACTGCTCCAGCTGCCCCGCATCGGTCGGCAGCTGCAACCGGACCAGAGCGTCTTGGGTCTTGACGGAAACTTCGACGATCCGCTGCCAGGGCCAGAGCCGCGGCATGGACCCGACCATGAAGCCGATCAACGCCGCCACCGTCAGGTCATGCTGCCGTCGGAACAGATAGTTGAGCAAATGCGAAAACGCCCCGACGCCGATCACCGCTCCCAGTCCCAGCCACCACAGCGTATTCAAGTTCGCGAGGGTAATCCGCCCCATGGCGAAATCCCCCACCGCGCCCCACACATACTGATACTGTCCCAGCACCAGCAGCAGAAACGACCCGGAAATCCCCGGCAGAATCATGGCGCAGATGCAGATGACGCCGCAGAGAAACGACACATACCAGACGTTCGGCGTACTGACCGGCACCAGGGTAATCATCACATACGCCACCACGGCGCCGCAAAGCAAAGAGACGAAACGTCCCGGTCCCCACTGCTTCACCTTGCGGAAAACCGAAACGATCGAAGCCGCAATCAGCCCGAAAAAGAAAGCGAACGTCAGGGTCGGATGCTGCTCCAGCAGATAGATGAACAGCTTGGACACCCCCGCGAAAGCCACTGCGATCCCGATCCCGAGCGCCAGCAGAAACCGCCACGGCAACGTGTCGTACAATTCCCGGAAACGTCCCCGCAGCAGCAGCCGGAACGTTTCCGCGGAGGCGATTTTCCGAATGGAATCGACCAGCTCTTCAAAAACCCCGAGAATAAAGGCCATCGTCCCGCCGGAAACACCGGGAATCACATTGGCCACTCCCATGGCGAACCCGGCAAAGGTAATGCGGCAATAGTCGGAAAAACGACGGCGGCGCGGCTGCTGTTCGGACATAAAAAACACTTTCCTGAATTCGATGGTTTTTCGCAGTACATATGCTTCCCGCCAATATACTACTCTTTTGTGTTTTTTTCGCCCGTCAAGCGCGTTTTTGAATGGATTTTTTCGAAAAATGAGCTAGATTAAGGGCTGCCAACCCCGTGGTGTAATGGTAGCACAAGTGGTTTTGGTCCATTTAGCTCAGGTTCGAATCCTGGCGGGGTTGCCATTCAGGACGTCCACTTTCCGGACCGACGCTCCCTCCCCCCTGAAAACGCCGGCCCGGCGTCGAACGGAATCAATGTTTGATGCCGTCCCCGGAAATCTTCACCTTCCGGAACATGTGCGGATTCGAACTCAGCTTCAACGGCCTGCCGGTGGTGGTGGTGAGATTCTTCACCTTGATTTCCCCGGTTTTGACATACGGGAACTTCTCCTCGTAGGAATCGCTCTTGTATGCGGGATTCATGTTGGCGAAGAAAACCGCTTCCCGGTATTTTTCCGGTTGATCGGACGTGTCCACCTTCAACCCGTCGATTTCGATCGTCGCCGGCATGTAGCAGGTGTAGCCGAAATCATGGTTGCCGCGGTTGGAACCGTTGATTACATGGGGCACGCTCTTCGGGCTCTTCGGCTTGAAAACGCAGTTGCGGATGATGAAATCCCCGCTCCAGGTGCTGCCGTAGTCCGAACGCAGATTGATGAGATTCCGGCAGGTACTGGTGGTGTTTTCGATCAGGAACGTGCCGAACCCGATGGCGTTGATCCCTCCGTAACCGATGGTACAGTCCCGCACCACGGCGTTGGTCACCCCCATATGCGCGTCAAAACGCGAAAACCGGCAGCGGTCCAGCACGATGTTCTTGCAGAAATTCGTTCCCATTATTCCCCAGTAGGCCGGATCGTCGATGTCGTTGGACTGCCGGCAATCCACAAACGTCACGTTCAACGCCCGCGTCCCCGAAATGTCATACGTTCCCGTCGTCCGTCGTCCCCCTTCCGGGAGCGGATAGCTGTAGAGTTTACGCCCGGTCAGCGTGGCGTTCTTCACCGTCACGTCGGCGCAGTCCCCGACGTTGATGAAACCGGTGTAGGGCCAGCTGTCGATCCCGCCGCCTTCCACCACGTAGTGTTCCAGACCGTCCACCACCGTATTGGAGCGGGCGATGCGCAGCCCGCGACCGTAGTAGCTATGTCTGCCCTCCCGCTTATTCGCCAGTGTCGTGAAACGGCCGCCCCGGATGGTCAGGGTCTTTTCATCGATCGGATACGCCGTGATCCGGGTGATCTTGTCGAAATCCCAGATGATCGGCGTATGGGGATCCACCTTGCCGTCCGGATTCACCACGAAGACATCCGTCTGCGGATGCCCCGCGTTGGCATTGACGCCGTAACGGATATAGCGCTTGACGTCGTCGTTGAAAACGGCGATCATGCAGCGTTGAGGCAATGTGATCCCCAGGTCGGTCTGCCCCTTTTTCAGGGAAGTGATCCCCTGCGGCTTGAAAGGCGCCAGCTTGGAAGTCACCTGGAATACCGGCGACTTGAACTTCCTGAGCGGCAGCGTGTCGTCGATCGTGAAGCGCGCCCGGCCCCAGTCCGTATCCGTCTGAATGGTGATCGGCTCGGAATCGCCGATGTAATACTCCGCGTCGTCTTCCGCCCGCACCGGCAGATTGTGTTCATTGGCATAGGCGTGTGCCTTGGCAATGGCGGCCCAGTCGTCGGTTTTGCCGTCCCCTCTGGCCCCGAAGTCCCGATACCGCACCACCGTACCCGGCGCCGGCGCGCTCTCCGCAGCGAAAACCGTCGCCGCCACTGCCGACAGACACCATGCCATCCACCGCTTTTTCATGCTGTTCTCCTTGCTTTTCTATGAAAAAAACAGTCCGAATCCTCCGGCGAAGACACCGTCGTGTCCGCCGAAAAAAACGGCCACCGGTCACCCGGCAGCCGCATTCCCTTGATTAAAAACTCTTTCCGGTCAATGTCCGGTAGGCTTCCCGATATTTTTCCGACGTCTTCCGCACCACGTCCGCCGGCAATTCCGGCCCCGGCGCGGTCTTGTTCCAGTCCAGCGTCTCCAGATAATCACGCACATACTGCTTGTCCAGACTGACCGGACTGGTACCGACCTGATACCGGTCGCGCGGCCAGAACCGGCTCGAATCCGGCGTGAGCACCTCGTCCACCAGAATGATCCGCCCGTCGACCTCCCCGAATTCAAACTTGGTATCGGCCAGAATGATGCCGCGCGTTTCGGCGTAATCCCGCGCCGTGCAATAGATCTTCAGCGAAAGATCCCGCAACGCGTCCGCCCGGTCCTGACCGACGATCTCCGCCACCTGTTCCAGAGAAATCGCTTCGTCGTGATCTCCCAGCTCCGCCTTGGTGGAGGGCGTGAAAAGCGGCCGGTCCAGCTTTTCCGCCTGCCGGTAACCTTCCCGCAACCGGATGCCGGACACCATGCCGGTGGCCCGGTAGTCCTTCCAGCCGCTGCCGATCAGATACCCGCGGACAATGCACTCCACCGGCAGAACCTTCGCCTTGCGCACGATCATCGAGCGCCCCTGCAGATCCGCCGCGTACGGTGCCAGTTCCGGGCGCGTGGTCACATCGGCCGTAATGAGATGGTTCTCCAGCCAGTCGGCCATCAGGTCGAACCAGAACAGCGAAATCTGCGTCAGCACCCGCCCCTTGTCCGGCACCCCGTTCGGCATGACCACATCGAACGCGCTGATCCGGTCGGTGGCGACGAACAACAAACTGTCTCCCAGATCATAAATATCGCGGACCTTGCCGCGGTTGACCATCTTCAATCCCGGAATCCGGGTCTCGATCAACGCCCCGTTGGCATCGTACTGCATGCTTCTTCCGCTCCCCAACTCTTGCCGCGCCGGATGGTCCGGCACAAATTACGCCTTGATGTCGCCGATTTTCACCCGGGTGAGATTCTGCCGATGACCGATGGTCCGGCGATAGCCTTTCCGGCGTTTCATCTTGAACGCCCAGACTTTCTTGGCGCGGAACTGATCCACCACTTCGCCTTCCACCGACGCACCGGCCACCAGCGGGGAACCGACGTTGAGCGCGCCGCCTTCTTCACCGACCGCTAGCACTTCCGCAAAATTCACCTTGGCGCCGACTTCCGCGTCAAGCTTTTCCACTTCCACCAGGTCGCCGCTTTTGACCTTATACTGTTTTCCGCCGGTTTTGATAATCGCGTACATCTTTCCAGATCTCCTTATTATGATAAAATTTGTGTCGTTCCTACATCAATGAGATGAATAATTTACATCCGATTGCCGTTTATGCAAGCACCATACGCGGCAAATTCTTCAGGATTTTCAGCAGAAAGAGTCCGCAGGCCTGCCATTTCGGCGCGCCGTAACGCAATTTCACGCGCAGCTCGTCGCACAGACATCTAGCGATATGCCGGTCGGAAAGCCCCCCCTCCTGATAAAACGCCACGACCTCCGGCACATACAGCGGCCGGACCCCGCAGACGTTCACCGCCCGGTACATGAAATCATAATCCCCGAGCAGCCGGAACGTCTCATCATACAGTCCCACCGTCTCATACACCGACCTCGGCACGAACATGGAAGGATGCGGCGCGAACGCCCCCCGAAACAGGTTTTCCGGGCGGAATCCCCGCACGCGCCCGTGCCGGCTGTACTCGACGTCCCCCCAGAAAATCCGCCCCTCCGTGCCTTCTTTCCGGAAACTCTCCGCCACCAGGCGCAACGCCCCCGGCAGATACCGGTCGCCCGCGTTGAGCAGCCCGATCACCTCTCCTGTGGCCAACCGGATTCCCTTGTTCATCGCCTCGTAAATTCCGCCGTCCGGTTCGCTGAGCAACACGGACAGGCGATCGCGCCGCCGCTCCGCCACCGCCAGCGTCCCGTCCGTGGAAGCGCCGTCGATCACCAGGTACTCCACGTCCGGATAATCCTGTTCCAGGACGCTGCGCATGGTCTCCTCCAGCACATCCGCACCGTTCCGCACCACGGTAATGACGGAAATTTTCATCTTCCGCGTCCTTCTCTGCGTTTCACTCCGACCGGTTCAGAAATCCGATGGCGATTTCCGGGTTTTCTCCAACGCCTCGCGCAGTTTTGTCCGCACCTCTCCGACTTCTCCGGCGGCGGCCGCCGCCGGAATGATTTCCCACGCTTCTGCGGCCAGTTCCTCCCGGAGCAGCGCCAGATTTTCCGCGCTTCCCGGCAAATCCATCTTGTTGGCGACGATCACGGCGGGACGGCGGGACAGACCTTTCATATACAGTTCCAGTTCCTGCTGCAGATGGCGGAAGTCCTCCCACGGCAGCCGCCCGTCCATCCCGCCCATATCCAGAACGAAAGCCAGAACGTGTGTCCGTTCGATGTGCTTGAGAAAGGCGTGACCCAGCCCGACGTTGGCGTGCGCCCCGTCGATCAATCCCGGAATATCCGCCAGATTCATCCGGAAAAAATCCGCGAATTCCACCACCCCCACCACCGGGTTCAAGGTCGTGAATGGATACGGCGCCACTTTCGGCCGCGCCGAAGAGAGTGCCCGCAGCAGCGTGGACTTGCCTGCATTGGGATATCCGACCAGGCCGATGTCGGCAATGGTTTTCAGCTCCAGGTGAACCGTCCGGCGTTCCCCCGGCTCCCCCGGCTCACATTCGCGCGGCGCCCGGTTGAAATTGGACAGAAACCGGGCGTTGCCGCGCCCGCCGCGCCCCCCGCGTGCGACCACGAACTCCTGCCCGTCCGCCGCCAGGTCCACCATCTCCTCGCCGGTCTCCGCATCGGAAACCACGGTGCCGACCGGAACGGTCAACACAATGTCCCCGGCCTTGCGCCCGTGCATGGTTTTGCCTTTGCCGGCGGGGCCGTTCGGCGCGGCGTAATGGCGATTATACATCAGGTCCGCCAGACTCTGCTGAGCGGTGGTCGCACGCAGAATCACATGCCCGCCGCCGCCGCCGTCGCCGCCGTCCGGGCCGCCGCGCGGAATGAATTTCTCCCGGCGAAAGCTGCAGCAGCCGTGCCCGCCGTCGCCGCCCTTGACGGTAATCGTCGCTTTATCTACAAACATCTTTTTTCTCCCGCTCGCCGCGCGTCATCGCACCGGCATCCCCCTTGTCTCTCCGATGAAGACGAAAAAAGCCCCGGGGAAACATTTCCGGGGCTTCTTCATAATTCGACCGCGATTCTCCGCGCTGCGTCGCGTCAGTTGGCCGGCACCACGTTGACCATGCGGGTCGTCTTCTTGAATTCCACCGTGCCGTCGCAGAGCGCGAACAACGTGAAATCACGACCGCAGCCGACGTTTTTGCCCGGCCGGAAACGGGTACCGCGCTGCCGCACGATGATCGAGCCGGCGGTCACAAATTCGCTGCCGTAGGCCTTGATCCCCAGATACTTCGGATTGCTGTCGCGGCCGTTGCGACTGCTCGACTGACCTTTTTTATGTGCCATGATGCCCTCACTTATACAGATTTGTACTGATCATTCCATTGACTCAAACAGCAATTTAATACATTACAGTCATAAGTCGAAAGTTCAAGCCGGAAATCAAAAAAAGCCGCTCTTTTTCCTGAGCAGATTGAAAAATATCCTCATTTCGTGTATTTTGGTAAAAACGAAACAAGCGCAACCTCCTCAGAACCGAACAGTATGTGGAATCTGCTGACATTTCCGAAGCGTCTGCCCGCCCGGCTTCCCGGCGTCGCCGCGGCGGCGGGCATTCTCGGCGGTGTCCTGTTGCGCTTTTACTCACTCGGCTTCTTCGAATTCAAATCGGAACAGGCCATGATCATGCTCAACGGCATGGAAATGCCGGAAAAATGGTTTCTGATCAATCACGGAATGGTCTCCAGCGTAGGCTTTCCGAACGGACCGGCACTCTATCAGCTGGCAGGCGTTTTCGCGCTGTTCGGCGCGGCTTCTCCGACAGCCTTTGCCGCCATCACCGCCGCATGTTCCGCCGCCGCGGTGCCCGCGCTCGGCCGGCTGTTGTGGCGCCGCGCCGGAGCGTTCACCGCCACGGCCGCCATGCTGATCGCCGCCTGCGGCCCGATTCAGGTGATTCTGGCCACCAATATCTGGCCGCCCAATTACCTGCCGCTCCTGATGGTGGGGATTTTCGCACTTGCCGCCGCGGGACGCGACCGGGACCATGCGTGGTACTGGACGGGGGCGGTCTGGCTGACGGCGTTGACCGGGTCGATTCATCTTTCCGCGTTTTTTCTGGGACCGGGGCTGCTGGCTCTGTTTCTGTGGCGGAAACTGCCGTGGCGGCACTTCCTGTGGGCGGGGATCGGCGCATTCCTCATTCTGTCGCCATGGCTGTACTACCTCTGTTTCGAATGGCATTTCCAACGGTTTCCCGACCCCAGCGCCGGGTTGACCAAATTGAAATTTCTTTTGTGGGAATATTTCGGGTGTTTCGGAGGCGCGTTCCTGCAGGAATACTTCGGCTGGGATCTGATTACCCTGATCCGCCCGGTCACCGGCGATTTCTTCGGCTGGACGCTGGTGGCGCTGGCGACCATCCTTCCGTGGTTCGGCGTCGGACGGGCGCTGGACGCATGGCGGCGCAAGGAACCGCTGCCGCCGGTGGTGACGACCGCCATGATCCTGGCGGCATCGGTGCTGGGAGGCTATCTCCTGTTGTACATTCATGTCTATTATTTCTACTTATTTCTGCCGTTTCCGCTGCTGGCGACCATTGCGGCCTACGGATTCTCACGCATGCGCCGCGGTACGGCGGGAACACTGCTCGCACTCTGGGCGGCGGCGGCCCTGCTGCTCACCGGCATACTGCTGACCCGGTTCGATCTCGGCGGCGGACATCCGAAGGAATTCGGAATCAGCTACGGCTGGTGGCAGGGGCTGCGCGCGGAGCTGGATACGCTCCGGGAACAATCGGGCCCCTTCCAGCTGCAGCTGCGTTTCTCCCGGCGGGCGCAGAGCCGGGTGGATGCGGGGACGCTGCATTATCTGTTCGGCGATTATTTTCCGGCACAGCCCCGGACGCTGGTGGTGGAAATCGATTATGATCCGGCCGGATACCGTTATACCCGCCGCCTTCTGCT
>CASFXO010000031.1 GCA_949298665.1 uncultured Lentisphaeria bacterium | reverse complement strand
CGGGCGGTGTGTTTTTTTTATATCGGAACGATCCGGAGACTGCCCGGTGGATGCCGTTCTGTGTCTTCCATCGGGCGACGGGGTGGTATTGTCCGGGGTGCGGGGCGGCACGGTCTCTGCATCGCCTGCTGCATGGCGACTTCATCGGCGCCCTGCGGGCCAACTGGCTGCTCTGGCCGATGCTGGCGGTGGCGGCCGGTCTGCTTGTTTCACGGCGCCTCAATCAGTGCCGATGGCTGGGGCAGGCGCTTCTCCTGATACTGATACTGTATTGGATTCTGCGCAATCTGCCCTTTGCCCCGTTCTGCTTTCTGGCGCCGCAATAGGACTCATCCGAATTCCGGTCCGGCAATGGCGAAGGTTTCCTGCAGATCCTCCCGGCTGTCGGCGCGAAGCCCCATGCGGGTAAAGGGCCGTTGCACGCGGAAGCCGCGCGCGGCAAGTTCATCCAGAAAGACGGTTTGCTGTGCCGGTACATCCACCACCAGCGCTTCGCCGTCCGCCGCGGCGGCGTCGATCAGCCGGAGCGCCGCCGCCGGATTCGGAGCGAAAACCGGTCCGAGCTGGCGGAAGTTCCGGCCGGGACGCGCCAGCAGAAAGGCGCCGTCGCCGTCGGTCAGGGCCGGCGCTCCGGATTGATGGAGGAATCGCAGAAGGGCACTCCGGTCGCCATGAAAGGTCCGCCGGTCTTCCGCAAGCATCTGCCGCAGGTCGTCCGGCGTCATCGTCCGGATGCCGTCGCCCGGCGGAGCGGAAGGGCCGCCGCGCCGGATCAGCCGCAGCAGATCGGTTTCGCGGCGGAAGCCGAGTTTTTCGTAAACGGCGGCGCCCGCCGGGGTGGCGTCCAGTTTGCAGGCGCGCCGGGTGCCGTGCCGCGCCATCAGTTCGGCGAGCAGCCGCGGGGCCAGCCGGTTGCCGCGCCAGTCCGGCGCGACGATCACCATGTTGATCCAGGCGGGCCCGTCCGGATAGGGGAGCAGGACGGCGCTGGCGACGATCCGGCCCCGGTGGGCGAATCCCAGCGCGGTTTCCGGAGCCTGTTCCAGCAGGAAGCGCCACTCCGCTTCGAGTTGATTCCAGCCGGCGTCGGTGACCAGCTGCCGCAGTTCGGGCAGGTCGTCCGGCTGCAGTTCGCGTATGGCCAGGCCGCCGCCGCCGCCGTAGCGCGGCTGCTGCCGCAGCCGGGCGAGGCGGTCTTCGAGATAGGCGATGAGATTCCGGTGCATGGATTCATGGATGGCTTCCCCTTTTTCGCGGGTGGCGGCATCGGGGATGCCGAGATAGCCTTCCGGATTCAACACGGTTACGCCGAACATGGTAAGGTCCTGCCGCCGCCACGGGAAACCGCCGTTGTCGCTGCTGCGGGAACACGATTGCGGCAGGGGGGCGGTCAGGGGGGCGCCCATGGCGAGATAACGCGAGGTTTCGACTTCGCCGGCATGAATGTCCAGCAGTTGCCGGGCGCAGGATTCCGTCCCGCTGTAATCGCCGAATTCGGAAGGGAAGATCGGGAGAATCTTCAACTTCCGGTCGCGGCGGTTGAAGTCGCGACAGATCGGTACCAGTGCGAAATTGCCGCCATGCCCGCTGACGAGGATGAGAAACCGGAAATTCTGGGTTTCCGCCTCTTCCGCGATGTCCCGGATAACGCGCATCAAAGTGTCGGGACGCAGTGAAAAACTGCCGCGGCTGCCGCTGTGTTCCAGACTGTTGGCGATGGGCAGCGCCGGAAGCAGGGCGGCGTTGAAGTGCCGGGCCAGAATGCCCGCGGTGTATTCGGCGTTGAGGATGTCGGTTTTCAGCGGCATGTGGAGCCCGTGCTGCTCGAATGCGCCGACGGGAAGGATCAGAATGTCGCCGGTATGGCGTTCCCATGCCGCGGAATTGCAGTTGCCGTCAATCATGCCGAAACCTCCTCCGCTACGGCGGCGGATTGCCGCAGATCGAGCACCGGGTGTTTCCGGCATTCGGAGATGACGCGCATGACTTCCATGGTGTCGGCGAGCGGCACCAGCGGCGAGAGGTCATCCCGGAAATAACGTTTGACCTCTTCATAGAACGTCTTGCGATCGGACGGCGGCAACGGAAAGGTGTCTTCCCGCCATTCGATGGCGGACTCCTGGGAGTAACGCCGTCCCGTCGCGGCCATGCTCGACTGCAGTTCCAGTTTCACCAGATCGCCGGGGTCGATGGAACGGACCAGCCACCGGCGGTCCGAATTGTCGAAGCGGGCGGTGCCGCAGGTGCCGTAAACCGTCCAGCTGTCCTCCGGAAAGGCGCTGCCGAGATTGATCTCAATCCGGCCGATGACGTTCTGTGCGTTGCGCAGGTTCAGCGAGACTACGTCTTCGGCGTCTCCGATGCCGACGGAACGCATCAGGGTCACGCCGTCCACGGCCAGCGGCGCGCCGCCGAACATGGCCAGAAACTGATCGATGAAATGCGCGCCGTAATTGCACAGCATCCCGCCGCCGCAGTCGAGGCGGCTCTGCCAGTCATTGCGGCGGTTGTACTGGCGGAAGGTCCGGTTGGAGAGGAAAACTTGCCCCAGACGTCCGGAGTCGATGATCCGGCGCAGCACCGGAAATTCCTGAAGGACGCGATGCGGTTGATAAACCATGAGTTTCCGGTGATGCGTTTCGGCACACCGGCGTATGCGGAGCGCCTGTTCAAACGAGACGGCCAGGGGTTTTTCGCAGAAAACATCGCAGCCGCGGGCCAGCGCATCCAGCGTCTGATCCATGTGAAACGGAGTCGGCGAGGCCACGACCAGCAGGTCGGGGGCTTCCTTTTCCAGCATGGTGGCGCAGTCCGGATAGGTGTTGATGCCCGGATAGCCGGACTCCGCTTCGCGCCGCCGGTCGGCGAGCGGGTCGGCCGCGGCGACGAGCTGAAAGGCCGGATCCGCCGCCAGCAGCGGCAGATGATATTGCCAGGCCACTCTGCCGAGGCCGGAAACGGCGGTTTTCAATACGTTCTTTTTCATGCGCAATCTCCTTGAAGTCGATCCTTCCGCGGCCATGCCGCGGAAGGCGTATTCCTGCCTGGAATCACGGCGTCTGCTGCCGCGGCTGTTCTCCGGAGGCCGCTTCGTGCAGGATCACGCCGGAGAGCTGGTTGCGGGCGGATGCCGCCGTGTTGTGAATGACCAGCCGCAGTGCCGCCACTTCGCGGGGGGCGAAGTCGTAACGGACGAAGTCGCTGTCCCGGTCGGGCCCGGCGCCGTCGAACACCGTTTCAAAGCTCTTGCCGTCCGTGGAAACTTCGATCCGGAACGGATTGCGTTCGGTGTTCAGCCGCTGCCGCTGGAACCGCAATGAGACGCCGCTCAATTTCCGCGGCTGTTTGAATGTGGCGGTGATGGCGACTTCACGGGCCGGCAGGAACATCAGCCCCCGGCCGGTGTCGAAGAACCGCAGCCAGGCGTCGGGCGCGCCGTAGCCCGCCTGCAGACAGAGCAGCTGCGCCGGCTTCTTCCTACTGTGGAAGAAGAGGCTGCCGGTGGCGGCATCGACCGTATAATCCAGATTCAGCAGTCCGGCGGCGGTGGTCGGATCCAGCAGCCAGGCGCCGTCCCGGCGCAGAGCGGCCGCGGGCATTTCCACGATCCGGTCGCCGAAACGGAGTTCCCTGCGCTTGTCGGTCAAAGTCAGGGGAAGACCGTCGATGCGGCACTGCAGTTTCCCGTTCTGATCCTGAAATTCAATGCCGCGCGCCCGGAGCAGGGCGGTGAAGGGGATGAATTTGAGACTGGTCGGCGGTTCCGCAAGCAGGACGTCGTCCAGATACAATTGCTTTTCCGAAGCCGGCGGCGGCACTTCCGGCGCAGGGCCGCCGGACGGCGGCAGCGGCTGGAGCGACGCATCGGCTCCGGGGATCAGACGGTAATTGCCGGCTTCCAGTTCAGCGAAGAAACAGCCGTTTTCCGGAGAGATCGCAACTTTACCGAGATTGCCGGAGGCGTTGACCAGACGCCATTCGCCGGGCGCCAGATCGAGCAGCAGCGCC
>CASFXO010000030.1 GCA_949298665.1 uncultured Lentisphaeria bacterium | reverse complement strand
GCTATCTCAACAATCCGGCCAAATCGATCCAGCTTTTCGGTTATCCGCGGGTTTCGCTTGCGACCATGATCGACTGGCAGGCCGACTGGCTGATGCGCGGTGGTCGTTCGCTCGGGAAACCGACCCATTTCGAAGTCAACAACGGCAAATTCTAAGACCGGAAACAGGATGGGGTTGAAAAATACCGGTCGGCGGCTGTCGGCGGCGGCCATCGCCGCGGCGGTCGTTCTGGCGGCCACCGGATGCAACAGCACGGCCTATTATCAGGACCGGGCGGTGCAGCGCGCCCGGGAGTTTCTGCTGGAAAACGCACCGGAATTGACGCCGTTGCAGGTCGCCCATGTCCGTTACAACAAACCGACGCTGCTGGCGGAAAACGTTCTCGGCGGCGGCAGCGGCGGCTGGGCGGCCGTCAGCGAACGCAGCCAGATCTGCATCACCTGGCTGATTCCCGGCTGCCGGGACGCGTATCTGGTGTACGGCGTCAGCAGCAATCGCATGTATGACTGGTTTCCGGAACGGCTGATTCGAAAAACCTTCACCCCGGTGGAAACCGTGCGGCTTGCCGCCATCGGAGCCGCGCGGAACTACGCTCTGGAAAATTTGTATTTCGATCTGAGCAAACACGAATACAATCAGGTGCGTTTCTCCGATCCCCGGATCGTGCGGACTGATTTCAAGCTGGATCTGAATCCGGACGGCAACCTGACGGAAGCGCAGCTGGCGCGGCTGGAGAAACAGACGCAATTTTCCATGATCTGGGGAGAAGATGCGGAGGCCCCCACCGTCATCTGCGGTCTGGCGCAGGAGGACCTGTCGGGATTCCAGATCTGTTTCGGCGGCAAAATCGAAGCGGATGCCCTGCGTCGCCATACCGTCAGTACGGATCCGCCCAGCGCGCCGGCCGATGCGACGAAACCATGAATTTTTACGGGAGAACGCCATGAGAAGCATGACCGGCTTCGGCAAGGGCGAAGCCATGGCCCCGGACGGTACGATTTTCACCGCGGAACTCAGTTCCGTCAACCGCAAACAGCTGGAAATCCGAATCAACCTGCCTGCGGAATTCAGTGAACTGGACGCCGCGGCACGCCGGATTCTCGGCTCGGGCGTCAGCCGGGGCGCGGTCAGCCTGAAGCTGACCCGGAGCCACGGTACCGGAAACCGCGGCACGGTCCGGATCAATCAGGAATTGTTGCAGCAGCTGGCGGAAAGTTGCGTGGAGCTCCGCACCCGGTTCGGGCTGTCGGCGGAATTCGACCCGGCCGCTCTCTTCTCCGTGCCGGGTGTGCTGGAAAACCAGGCACCGGATCTGGAGCAACCGGGGCTGGTCGCAGCCTTTGAACAGGCGGTGCGGGCCGCGTTGAACGCGTTTCTTGCCATGCGCGATGCCGAGGGAGAAGCGCTGCGACAGGATCTCGCCGGACGCCTGGACTTCCTGCGGAACAAGCTGAGCGCCATCCGCCCCTTCACCACCGCAATCAGCGAGCGGATCAAGCACCGGCTGCTGGAAAAACTGGAGGCGGAAAATCTGGTTGCCGATCCCAATGATGAACGGTTGCTGCGGGAACTGCTGTTCTACGCCGACCGCGCGGACGTGACCGAGGAAATCACCCGGCTGGAAAGTCATTTCGGACAGTTTTCCTCCTTTTTGAACAACGGCGACGAACCGGTGGGACGCAGTCTGGATTTTCTGGTGCAGGAGATGTTCCGGGAA
>CASFXO010000029.1 GCA_949298665.1 uncultured Lentisphaeria bacterium | reverse complement strand
TTCGCAGTTATCGTTTTAATCGATGATTTACGAGGCCAACGATCATCCTCGACATGCCGTCAACACCCAACCAGGCCGGTCGAATCCGGAACACCCCCAGCAGGTTAACTGCCCATTACTATATCCCGTTTCGGATAAATTGCACATCGGCGCTTCCGCTCAGTCCCGCCGCCGGAAATGCACCCGGTAAGGCGCATGCGTCGGATTTGCCTCATAATGCAGCTCCGTGTCGGCCGGTCCGGAAACTTCGATCAGTAATTCGTCCCCGTTTTTGCGCCAGTATACCGTAACCGGTCCCCGGACCGTTCGGCGGGTTCCCGCCGCATAACTCAGCGTGTCCGTCAATGGACTGACCGCAAAGGCCGCGCCTCCCGGCCGGGTCATGCGCAATCCCAGCACCAGGCGCGGCAGAAAGTACAGCGGTGCCGCCGACCAGCCGTGGCAATGGCTCCGGGTCGGGAACGGCGCCATTTCCGGCAGCGCTCCCGGAAAAGTTTCCCAGACCGTGGTCGCTCCTTCCGCCAGCATCGGCAGGTAGTCGCGGTAAATGGCCTCCAGAATCTGCGGTCCGGCTCCGAGTTTTTCCAGTGCCTGATAGTAATACAACGCGGCGAAGGGGGACGAGACCGGGATCAATTCCGGCGACGGCGCCAGGACATTTTGCCGCACCTGTTCCGCATGGGCGGCGTTGGTCAGGTCGAAGAGCACCGCCAGCATGGAGGTGTGCACCGCCGCGTCCCGCGACCAGCCCGCCTCATCCCGGTAATCCGGCCAGACGCCGCGCTCCCGATCATAGGCGCGGTCGATCGCCGCCGCCAGTTCCCGACGGGCCCGCCGATAACCGGCACATTCGTCGGCGTCCACGCCGATGGCCTCCGCACAGCGCAGCGCAGCGTCCAGCGCGCCCACCAGAAACATTGAGTTATACACCAGAATTTCCTGTGTCGCGTCCGTCCGGCTCCAGTCGAAGAGGTTCCATAGCGGTTTGCGCATCAACCCGGTTTCCGGATCCAGCCAGGCAAGTGCGCCGTCCAGATTTTTCCTGATCGACGGCCAGAGGGTCCGGACGAAAGCGAGATCCCCGGTTTCCTCCCGATAGTCGTCCACCGACAACCCCCACATGAAACTCCAGGCCGGCAGCAGGCACTGCCAGCCGGACGGTACCTGGCAGCCGGTGATCGGAAAGCGTTCCAGCGATTCCGCCGCCAGTCGCATGCAGCGGCGCGCCAGATCGTATGCTCCGAAATCTCCGAAGGCGAACAGGGCTTCGCTGCGGGCGTCGCCCACCCACAGGGTCTGTTCATACAGCGGGCAGTCGGTGAAGGTGTCTTCCATGCAGAGTTTCAGCGTCCGTTCGGAGATTTCCCAGATTTTTCCCAGCCGGGCGTCACTGCATTGGAAGGATCCTTCAGGCACGACCGGATAGGTGGATTCGATCAGCCGCAGATAGTCGAAACGCGTTGGTCCTCCGGCGCCGCGAACGGTGACGAACAGATAACGCCCCGAGCGCCGTTCCAGCGATGTGAACCGCTGATATCCGTCCCGGCAAATGTAACGCAGACCGTTGTGGTACCAGGCGCCGGTATGCTGGATTTCGCCGTCGGGCGTGATATATTCCACCGCGGCGATGTCGATGATCGTTCCTGCCGCCGCTTCCACGGCGAAATCCCAGTAGCCGCAGTTCTGTTCTCCGAGGTCGAAACACAACTCCACATCGCCGTCCGGCAGCGGGGTCACCACGGTGGCGGCGCCACCGGGATGAAGCATGTTTTCCGGGGCTTCCACCGTGTCCGGCGGCAGCGGCGACGGGACACGGTTCTGAAAACTCCAGTGCGCCGCGTCCCGGAAGTATTCGTCGGCATTTAGAAAGCGAATATGTCCCCCAGCCGCCTTCAACAGGGCTTCCGGGGTGGACTGGGCGAACAGCCGGTCTCGCCATTCCCGGGCCTGCTGCTGGCGGCGCCGTCCGGTTTCGTTGCGCGGCGGATGGGGAATGTCGGGGATCAGGGCGGCGAGTTCCGGCGCCGTCAGCACCGCCACCCGGCCGCTGTCGTCGAACGGGTTGCCCCAGCGAACACCCGGTGTCGGCGCGGCCGCCAGCGTGACGTCCTTGAAATGGAAACCCGTTTTCTGGGAACACCACAGCAGGTTGCGTCCGGCATGAAGCGACAGGATATTGCCTTCAACCGGAACGCCGTTCAGGACGCAGCAGAGATTGCCGACGGCAAAACGCACCGCGACATCCCGTTCCGCATCAACGGCGAAAGCGATCAGGACCGGCATGGTGTCGCTGTGGTTTTCGGAGGACGATCCAGGGAAATACAGTTCGCGTGTACCGATGGTGAAGACCCGCCATTCCCGTTCGACCCGGGCCGCGCCGATGAAGCGGCGGAGGAAAAATTCGTGCCGGGTCAGCAACGCCGATTCCCGGAGCACCAGGCCGCGATGGCGGCATGGCACCGCCACCGCCGGACGGAACGGTTCCGGAGCGATGCGTCCGTCGTATTCTTCAAACGGGCCGCGCTGGACGGAATTTTTGGGAACATTGCTGCGGCGCGCCCGGAACGGGGCGGCCTGCCAGGCGGAATCGGTACGGATGGTCAACTCCTCTCCCGCGGCGGTACGGACCCGGAGCTCCGCCAGCACTCCGGCCTGCAGCGGCAGCTGGTGAAACGTGCCGCAGCCGAAGTAGCAGACGGTGATTTCCAGGACATTGCGTCCCTCCCGCAGATGTCCGGTCAGCGGCAGCCGGTCGAAACGGTAATGCTCGGGCCAGCCGCGAGCGGGGCCGTCGTTGAGCCATTCACCGTTGACCCGCAGCCGGTAGACGGTGTCGGCGGTGATGTCCAGTTCCGCCGCGGCAAAAGCGGGCAGATCGAATTCGCGGCGAAAGACCGCAGTCTGGTGGTAGCGGTTCAAACTTTCCTTG
>CASFXO010000028.1 GCA_949298665.1 uncultured Lentisphaeria bacterium | reverse complement strand
TGGATGCAAACAGTTGTATGAACTGATGAAAAAGACTGAGGGTAAATCATGCGAATGAAACGAGTGCTGGGACTCCTGACGTTGCTGGCCGGTGTGGCGGCACAGGCAGCGCTGGAGTTGTACTGTGATTTTGAGGAAAATGCTCCCGGTGGTGTGAAAGGGGTTCTGCCCTCAGGCGTGATCGGGTCGTTCCGCGGTCCGGAGGGCGGGGTGAAATATGCGAATGCCGCTCCGCAGGAACTGGCGAAACGCAGTCGACAGGCTTTGCAACTGGAGGGCGGGTTTGTTTATTTCCGGGAAAATGTGCTGCCGGATTTTTCCGGGAACTGGTCGGTTCATTTTTATTTTCGGCCGGATGCGAAGTGCAAGGCTGCACAGACGTTGCTTTACCGGTATGGCTCCTGGGCTCTGGAATACCAGCCGACGCGGAATGTGCTGGTGTTCGCGCCGCGAGGCGGAGCCAAGCCGATGGCTTTCGCCTTGCCGAAGAATTTTGCCGGAAAGTGGCATGAAGTGGTAATGACATTGGCCGGCCGGCAGGTTGCACTTCGGATCGACGGCCGGGATATGGGAAAAAGGACGCTGGATCAGGCATTGCCCCGCGGAGACAGCCTCTATCTCGGAGCTGCTTCCAGTACCGCGGGAAAAGCACTGTACGGACTGGTTGACGATCTTTCGATCTGGAGTCATGCGCTGAGTCCGGCAGAGCTGGCGAAATTGCAGCAGGATTCGGCAGCGACAGTCGCTTCGGCAGGACGTCTGCAACCGGTGCCGTCGCAGCCGTTCGGAGATGATTTCCAGCCGGTAATGCCGGCTGCTTCCATGAACATGCGCCAGGCGGTAATCGTGCCGCCGGAAGGGGCGAACGGTATGCGGATTGCGACTGCGGTTCAGGCGGCATTGGCGCAGGCTTGGGGGGTAAAGCTGCCGATCCGGGCCGTAGCCAATCACGGGGATGGACGTGAAAATCTGATTCTGTGCGGTTCGGGGATGAGCAATAACCCGATGCGGGAACTGGCAGCCAATTTGCAGCTGCGGCGTCCACCGCAGGGAGCGGAGGTCCGGGTCTGGCCGGAAGTAATGGACTGGCATCGCGGTGCGGTTTATGTGGGGGGACGCAACGAAGCGGAGATCATGGAGGCCGTGCGGAAGCTGACGGAACGTTTTTCCGGGCCGGAAGCGTTGACTTACTGGAGTTTCGATTCCCGCACAGAGGAATTTCCGACTCCGGAAGAACTGGTGAAAACCGTTCAGGAATTTTTTTCCGGACGGCAGGCGCGGCAGATTAATCTGACGATCGATGTTCATATGAAAAATGCGTTTCTGGCCTTCCGCTCCACGGGGGATGAACGCTATGTCCGCGCTTTCGGCGATATGCTGAAAATCCTGTTGGATCACTATGAAACGGCGTTGCAGTACAGCAACGGTATGCCGCCGACCTTCGAATTCCATCAATTCCCGCAGTATCTGTATACATTTGAACATTCTCCGGCGCTGACGGCGGAGGATCGCCGCCGCGCAGCGGAACTCTGCCGGCGGGTGGCGGAGGATGCCATGAAAACCTGGGAAATGCTGACGCCGGTGGAGTTGTATCGGTATGGTCGGCAGAAATACCAGACCAACCACTATTGCTTCGCTTCGCGGACCGTGGACGGTGCGGCGCGGTATCTGGCTGCCCGCACGAACTTGCCGGGGACCGATTATTTCCGGGCCGTGGCGGCAAATACGTTTGAAGGGGTGCGGTCCTATCCGCTGTCGCCCGAGGACGCGGGCGGATACCAGTATCTGGTATATCGGATTTTTACGGATTACATGCTGGCGACCGGCAAGGCGGATGCCGCGCTGTTTCATTCGCCCGCCTTTCGGGAATATATGGATTATGCCAAGATGTCTTTTAATCACCTCGGCTATACCGCGGGCTACGGCGACGCAAATGTCATCGGTATGCGCGGCGGTTTTGTGCCGTTGTACGAAAACTATGAAATTACCGGAGACCCTGAAGCCTGGGCGATTCTTTCGTTAATTCGCCGGACAAATCCGGAGGCCGGTTTTTATGCTGACAAATGTGCCGAATGGGGCGTGCCGGCGGATCTTCCGGCGCCGTCGGATTCGCGTTACCTGGGATTGCGGACCTTTACGGTCAGTCCGGTCCGGCAGCGGTTGATCGGATTGTCGCCGGCGAAATATCCGCCGCTGGACAAAGCGATTTTCCGTTCTTCCTGGGAGCCCGGGGCGGAGTTTCTGGCAGTGAACGGTCTGAATGGATCGCCGCATGGTCACGATGACGGGATCGGGGTCAGTCAGTATCTGATCGGCAACCATCTCTGGCTTTTTGAAGGCGATTATATCCGGCGTTTTGCCGAGGACCACAATCTGGCGTCGGTGGTGCGTGACGGGGTTGCCGCGGAGCGCCGCCGGAACCGGATCCCGAAAACCGAACGCTTCGCCCAGCTTGTCGGTTCCGCCCAGCGTCCGGACCGGAAGCAGGCGGCGGTGTCTCTGCTGCTGGAAAACAATAACGGTGTCGACTATTACCGGCATTACGGCTGGGAGGCTGACGGCGGTCTGTGGGTGATCGATGAATTTGTGGCGCGCACGGCGGGGGATTATCGTTTCTCGTCGCGCTGGCGCACCACCGGCGAAACGGAAGACGCGCTTCAGGGCGTGGTCGTAACGCAGAAGCCGGATGCTTCCAATCCGAATGACCGCAACCGCTTCTCCATGGCGGAAGGAACCGGTTCGACCGCATTCGGCATTTCGGAGCTGGAACGTTCGCATGGACGCGGCGGGAAGAGCGGCAATCTGGCGGGATTCCGCTTTTCCGACGGCTTGACCCGGACGCGGGTGTTCTGGAAGGACGCGAAACTTCAGCCCGGTGAACGGGAGATCTTCGCCTTCTATTTCAAGGATCTGGGGGCCGATGAAAAACCGGTGGCCATCCGCCGGATTGCGAAAAATGTATTTGCCGCCGACGGGCGGATCGCGGTGCTGGACGGGAAGGGCGCGGCGCTGTTCGCCGCCCCCGGCGGCACTGTGGCTACCGGAAAAATGACTGCGGATCTTGCGGCGCTGCGGCGGCAGGCGGCTTCCGCTCCGGTAACGCCGGTCGCGCGG
>CASFXO010000027.1 GCA_949298665.1 uncultured Lentisphaeria bacterium | reverse complement strand
CCGCGCATACCACGGAATGTATGACCCCCCGTACAGATACTTCAGCCCGTTGTTGTCCTCCGAATACATCAGCAGCGCCATCCCGCACTGCTTCAGGTTCGACGTGCAGCTCGCCCGCTTCGCCGTCTCACGCGCCTTGTTCAGGCTCGGCAGCAGCATCGACGCCAGAATCGCGATGATCGCGATCACCACCAGAAGTTCGATCAGCGTGAAACTCTTCTTCATCCCTTATTCCCTTTACATTATTTTTTTACTGCTCCGCCCATGGAGAATGAACGATTTCGTAAGGAACATGAATTCTGATTCCCTGCTCATGCCAGTGCCGGACGGCCAGATCGGCGATCCCGGAAAAATTCTGAATGACACTCGGAACCGGCTGTCCGTAATCCAGCAGCGAATGGTCATTATCGAAATCCCCGTAATAAATCTCCCGGTTCAACCGCCCCCCGGTCGCGAAGAGAAACCCCAGCACGCACCCCATCGTCGCCCGTGTCGGAGAAATAATCACTCCGGGTGCTTCCGCTGTACGATTTTCCCCGACATATTGCTTGAGCAATGCCACGTTTTCCTCAAAACAATCCTGACGAAAAGAGAGGACCCGGTAAAACCGGCGATATTTTTCACAGGCGTCGACAAACCCCTGCCGGCGCATGTCCCAGAGATCGCGACTGGAAAGATTCCGCGCCCCCGGCATGTCGAGAAACACCACCGTTTCAGCATGCGGCAACCGGCTCAGAAACAGTTCCGTCAGATCAAACGCCGCCTGCCGGTGATCCGTGCCGATGTAATCGCAATCCGGAAATTCCCGGTTCAGCAGCAGAAACCGCGACCGGTCCCCCACCGCCATCGCCAGGCCTTCAAATTCCTCCGAGGAAACGCTGTTGATGAAAATACGCCGGAAACGACGCAGCAGCTCCGGCGATTTCAACACCCGGTCGGGACTGATCACCTCGTAGACGGAAGCGTCCAGCTGCTCGAAAAGTCGCCCGTACATGGAAAAAAAGTTCCCCGCCTCGCCCCACAGTGCGCGATGCTGCAGTACGGATTCCTTCCAGGTGACGATGGCGATCTTCTCCTCCGGCCCGTTCGCGACGAAAGTCCCGTTGCGGCGCGATGCCACCAGATCGCCGCTGCGGATCAATTCGCTCAGCGCCCGGTCGATGGTGGTACGGGTCACCCGGTACTGGCTAATGAGTTCATCCCGCACCGGCAGTCTGGCTCCCGGCGACAGCACGCCCTCCGCGATGTCGGCGCGGATGCGGTTGATGATCTCCCGGTACTTGGGAATACGGCATGGTTCCGACATGATGAACCCCCTTTCCAACATCGCTTAATTGCCGTCGTCGAAAATCTGAAGCGCACGGAAACTCCGTGCGGGCACCGTCACCCGCAGCGTTCCGGCCGGCTTGATCTTTTCGCCGCTCACCACATCACTGATGCTGAGTTCCCCGGTATACCCCCGCAGCCGGAACCCGTTCAGAGTCAGCCGCAGCGTCTTGTCGAAATCGGCGGAATTGAGCAGCAGCACCAGCGCGTTGCCGCCGAGCCGGAGAACGTGCACCTGTTCCCGTTCCGCCTCCGGACGAACGGTAATCGCTTCCGTATCCGGAGTGCCCCGGAGCCAGAAGTCCTCGGTGCGGCTCAGCAGCGAAGCCACCCGATCGACCGCAATCAACGCATTGCCGTCCATGACATTGGCATACCACAGCATGATGCCCTGACGGTCGGAATTCAGAATGGCGCGCAGCAGCTGCACGCTCCACACGCCGGGATCGCGGCGGATGGCGCCTTTGTGATTGAAATTCTCGACATACATTTCCGCCGGGATGTAGCTGGCCTTGCCGCGCACCGCCGCCGCAGTGTTGCGCAGCTGATCCATGCTGCCGAAATAACCGGCGGTGGCATAATCGAATCCGGTGTCGGCCAGTTTTTTCCAGTCCACGCCGTACAGTTCGCGGGTCCGGTCCTTATGCGGCCCTTCATCCACTTCATACCCGCTGTAGACCTCGTAGCGGAAGTCCGGAAAGGATTCGTCCAGCACCTCGCGGACCAGTCGGGAAACCCGCACGGTCAGGTCGCAGTTCCAGTCGACCCACTGCTTCCGGTATTTTCCCGAAAGTTCCTGATCGGTCAATGGCGCATCGGCGGAAATGCCGGCGTGTTTGCGGAACTGTTCCAGTCCGTAAGGGGTCCGGTCTCCCCCCGGGCGACCGCCGAAAAACGCGCCGCGCTCAGCATCGTAGATGATGCAGGAATAATCCTTGCCGTCCATGGAAGCGGTGAAGAATTCCTTCAACAGGGCCTTCATCGCCTCCGGCCGGTCGAGCAGGGCGGTCAATGAGGTCAGGTCCGCGCCGCGGGCGGCCTCCGGCAATTCCCGTTCCCTGAAATAATCCTGCACCTGATGCACGAAGAAGATCAACCCGTTGCGGATGCCGTATTTCGGCGCCAGATCGGAGGCGGTCACGGTACGCGGCGGTTCGCCGCGCATGTGGTACAGTGCATTGATCCCTGCCCGGCGGTTCATCTCCAGATAGGTGGGCAGGAATTCCGGCTCATAACCGGGGTAGTCGTAAGCCCCCAGCGTCATTTTCTTCGGCTGACTGCCGGAAAGCGCCGGATGCACCCGGAGCGGAATCTCCTGCGCCGGCTCCGGTTTGCCGTTGACGACCCGTTCGGCGCGGATCCGGTAATCCCCGGGCGCGGTCTTCACCGCAACGGTCATGCTGAGAAACCGGTGCGGCCATTGCGACCGGTCCGCCGGAGCAAAGGTCATGACGGCCAGATTGCCGGTCTGGGAAAACGTTTTCGGAAAGATGCTCCGGCTTTTCACC
>CASFXO010000026.1 GCA_949298665.1 uncultured Lentisphaeria bacterium | reverse complement strand
GCGCTTTTTCTTTCCGGCCTGTTGCCGGAGAGAAAAAGCGCGGGAAACATGGAAAGTTTTTGTAAAAGATGAGGGGGCCGGGGGAGAAGAAAGAAACTTTTTTCAAAAAGTTTTGTCTTCCTCCCCCGGAATCACATCTCCCGCTGAACGGGCACCGGGTCAGGACAGGTGGTCGGCGCGGCGGGCGGCGAGTTTGCGGGCGCGGCGGGCACGGTAACGCAGGATCAGCTGCAGGGAGATGAAATATCCGAGGACGCTTGAAACGAGGGCGAAGAGCAGGCCTCCGGCGAAGAAGGCCAACCCGAGTTCGAGTCCGAGTCGGCTGAGTTCGGTCAGGACTTCCCGCCAGGATTCGCCGGCCATCAGCGCCTTGAGTTTTCCGGACACCTCGGCATAGCTCAGAGGGTTGAAGATGAGATAGCTGCCGATGTAGCACTGGATCGGGTAAATCAAAAAGACGGTGAGGTGGTTGGTCACGAAGGTGAAAGCCCCGGCCATGACCTTGGAGGTTTTGAAGAGGAAGGCCAGCGGGATGACCACGGCCAGCTGCAATCCCATGGGAATGAGGAAACCGACGAACAACCCGAGCGCGACGCCCCGGGCGGTGTATTCCGGTGTGCCGGAATTCCGCATCAGTTTCAGATAAAGGACCCGGAGGGTCTGTCGGCGAAAATATTTCCACATCCTCAATCTCTCCGCAGAACGGGTTAAGTAAGGATAATACTGCCGAAATATGAAAAAAGCAATCCCAATGCGCTTTACAGAAGCCGTTTCAGGCGGTATTTTTCAGAAAACGGTCCCGTATGCCGGGGAAACGCGGCATACGGGCTGCCTGCAATTCAAAAAAAAGACGGGAAAATCCAATTCATCATGGAACCAGCACCCAAATCGCTGCGGCTGGCCGTGGCGTTGTTCGGCCGGACCAATTCCGGCAAATCCACCCTGCTGAACCGGATCGCCGGACAGACGGTCGCCATCACCTCTCCGGAACCCGGCACCACCACCGACTGCGTGGAAAAAGCCATGGAACTGCTGCCGGTCGGACCAATCCTGCTGATCGATACCGCCGGTCTGGACGACCCCACCCGCCTGGGAACGGAACGGGTTGCGGCGGCGCGGCGGATTTATGACCGGGCGGACGTGATTCTGCTGGTCGTACCGGTCGGACAATGGGGTGAAGAGGAAGAGGGAATTCTGCGCGCCGCGGCGGAGCGCAAAATCCGGGTGATCCCGGTCGTCACCTTTGCCGATCAGACACCGCCGGACGAAGCGTTCCTGACCATGCTCCGGGAAAAAACCGGGCTGATCCCGCTGTTGAGCGATCCGGACCGGGACCGGTTGCTGACGGAGTTGCGGACCCGGCTGCTGGAAGCGGCGCCGGACGATTTCGTGGAGCCGCCTCCGCTGCTGGCCGATCTGGTCGGCGCCGGCGACACGGTGCTGCTGATCGTGCCGATTGACAAACAGGCGCCGAAGGGGCGGCTGATCCTGCCGCAGGTGCAGACGATCCGGGACGCATTGGATCTGGGGGCGCTGCCGCTGGCCTGCCGGGAAACGGAGTACCGCACAGCACTGGCAAGGTTGCGGACGCCGCCGGCGCTGGTAATCTGCGACTCGCAGGTGGTGGATCTGATGGTGCGTGAAACGCCGCCGGAAGTACCGTGCACCACTTTTTCGATTCTGTTTTCGCGTTTGAAAGGCGACCTTGCCGCCTACGCCGAGGGGGCGCGGACGATCCGCCGCCTGCGGCCGGACGACCGGGTGCTGGTGGCGGAAGGCTGCACGCATCATGCCACGAACGACGACATCGGCCGGGTGAAGATTCCGCGATGGCTGGCGGAGAAGGCCGGAGGCGCGTTGCAGATCTCCGTCTGCGCCGGGCGGGATTACCCGGCGGACGTCTCGGAATACCGGCTGATCGTGCACTGCGGCGGCTGCATGCTGAACCGCCGGGAAACCCTGCGCCGGATCGAACTGGCCCGGGCGGCGGGCGTGCCGATCACCAATTACGGCATGGCGATTTCGGAGTGTCGCGGCGTTTTCGACCGGGTCATGTCGCCGTTCGACCGGAGGTAACGCCCCGTGCGGGCGCTTTTCCGGAAAAAAGAAAAAAGGCCTCAGCGCCCGACTACCGCGATGGCGAACACCCCGGTGGACATCGGCAGCGAGGTGAGATTCAGTTCGGCCTTGACGAAGTAGCGCCGCTCCGCCCCGGTGGAAACCACCAGATCCTCCACAAAGGTCAGATCGCGCGTGACGATCGCCTGATTGGAGGGCATGAGCTCCAGCGTGTAACGCAGTTCCGGCTTTTTCACCTCGTCGTTCATGGCCATCCAGGCGTTTTCGTCGGGTTTGGTCATGTCGGGCAGCCAGGGCTGGCAGAACAGCCGGATGTTGTCGACCTCGTTCATGCGCCACTCGGGAATCCGCAGCGGACGGCCACCGACGTTTTTCAGCGCGAAGGACAACCGGGCCGGTTTTCCGGCATCAAAGGACAGCCGACCTACCGGCCCGAACGTAACCTGGGCGTTCTTGATCCGTTCGAACTGCGTATCCGTCGAACGGAATTCGCCGAAACCGGGCGATTCCGGCCGTTCTTCCCGGACGCATCCGGCAGCGATCGTCAGGATCACCGCGACGGCGGCCGCCGACCAGAGCAGATGGTGCTTCATCGGGTTCTTTTCCTTACGGTCTTCTCGCCGATGCGGCTGCGGAAAACAATGATCATAATGACGATATAGCACGCCACCAGCACCCACAGACTCGTTTCCGTAGCGAAGAGTTCTCCGGTCGTCATTTCCTCGGCGTTCTCGATGAAATTCTTGCGGTTGAAATTCACCACTCCGATAATAATGTAGTAAACCCCCG
>CASFXO010000025.1 GCA_949298665.1 uncultured Lentisphaeria bacterium | reverse complement strand
GTGGCGCCGATTGTTCTGGACAAAATGGACCGAACCAGCTGGTTCTGGTGCTGGCCGATTAAAGAATCAAGGCGCGATGAATCCGCGCTTGATGAAGCTATGAGGGAGTTTGGAATTAAACATTTCTGGGAGAAACTTTCTTGATTTTTTTCTCCATTCGCGATATATTTCCTTTTGGAAAGGAGGGCTTATGAAAATTTCCTGCCCGACACCCACCGATGTGGCTTCCGTTTCCCGTCGCATCTGGCTTGTTATACTCGCAACGGTGGCCCTGTTGGCGCTGTTGTCCGCCGGGGTCTGTTTCTCTTGGGGATCCTCCGCCCAGCATTCTGCGTCTCCCCCCGGCGAATTATCTCCAGAGCTATCCGTTTCGGAGTCCAATGCCGGAACGGTCGTCCCTCCCGAGGTTTTCCCGACCTCCTCATGGCCCCCTTCGTCGCAGGATCTGGAAAAGGATCGCGACAAACTTCATGCACTCGGAATTTCCGAATCGGTTGTTGTGGATCACAGCAGAGGTCCCGTGTATACCATTATGATAGACGGAAAAAGTTCAGAGGAAATTTATAAAAACGCCATTTCCGGATATGAGATACTGAAATGGAGGATTCCCGGTTTCCCAGATTTTGCCGCCGGGGTGGTGGAGATGGCATATGGGGTGCGCCCCTTATCCCATGGCCTTGAGTTGCCTTATGCCGGTGGTTGGATTCGCCTGTCTGAAAATCTCGACCAGGCTTCGAAAACTGGATGTCTGATGGTTTCGTTTTCCGGAAATTTCAATTGCGACATCCCTCCGCTGAAATTTTTTAATGTGCAACAAATGAGAGACATTGCCCAGAAACACGGGGTTTTTTTCGTCATTCATCCGGATAACCTGTGCCAGTTCGTCATTCCGCTTGATCCCCGGAACATCGACACATCGATACGCAAGTTTGATTCCGTTGCCGCTGATATTTTTCCGCAATGGACCAACTTGCGAAGCGCCATTGCGATACTGTCTGAGAATAGCAGACTGGACTCTACCGGCTTCACCTGCAATGGGATACTGATGGGATTCGGGAAATCAATTTTTACCGAAAATGCGGCGATTCTTCAATTCAGAATGCCGCCGTCGCATTAAAAAATAAGGAGGGCTTATGAAAATTTCCTGCCCCGTATGCGGCCGAGAGTACGAAATCACCGAAGATCAAGTATCTGCCCGCCTCGAATGCGAATGCGGCGAAAAGTTTTCAGTGCGAAACGCGGAAAGGGAAATTCCGCCCGCCGCTCCGGCTGCTCCTGTTCCTGCTGCGGCTGTTCCTCCCTCTTCTGCCGCCGACAAGGCTCCTGCCGGGGAAAAAGAAAAACAGCCTCTCAGCTGGTACCCGGAAAAGGGACAGACTTCGCTTGCCACTGCGGATGACTCTCTGTTTACCATGGGTGGCTGTTTGACGACGGTTTTCGTCCTTCTGGGAGTTTCTCTGGTAATCGGCGGCATTATGACGATGAGCGTATCCGGAATTGCCTCCGGACTTCTGGTAATTGTGATACCGGCAACGTTGTTGAAAATCATGGACAGTGTATCCGGCATGGCCATAAACATCGCTGAAATACGAAAAATGCTGGAAAAACACAATCACAATTCAAAATGAAGAGGATATTTTTCATCATTGCATTTTCTCTTGCGTTTTCAACCTTTTCCGTTCCGGAAAGGGTTCGCCCGATTTTCATCATCGACGGCGATTCTTTCATTGCCGCTCCGGACAGTACCGTTTTCAGGCTATGGGGGGTCGACGCTCCGGAACTTGATCAGAAATGGGGAAAGGTGGCCCGTTCCGCCCTGATCGAACTCCTGCACAATCGCCGTGCAACGGTGGAGAAACGCGGAGAGAGCTATGGCCGACCGGTCGTCCGGGTTACGGCTGGAGGGCGGGATGTGGCGCTTGAACTTCTGAAAATGGGACTTGCCTGGTATGTCCCGAAATATGCACCAGACCGGAAGGACTACGCAGCAGCCCATGAGGAAGCGCGGAAGGCGCGCCGCGGTCTCTGGTCGGATCCTTCTCCGGTCTCTCCGGAAGATCACCGCTCCCGGCGTGAATCAACCGACGATATTCCGGATTCTCCGGAAGATTGATTGAGTTTTGATTTTTCTATGATTTGGGCTATTTTTTCCGCTCCCTCCCGCAGCCTTTCGGGAAGAATTTTCGCATAAACCTTCTGCGTTACGGTAATGCTTGAGTGGTGAAGCGCTGCGGAAACATCCTCCATGGAGGCGCCTGCATTCAGCAGCCACATTCCGTACGTTCTTCGCAGATCGTGGGGATGAATTTCCCGCACCCCTGCCCGGCGGCACACGCCGAGGAGTGCTTTTCGAAAAGAGGTGACATGGCCTTCCGCCTTGTTTTTGCCGGTGTTTGCTGTTTGGCGATTTTTAAATACAAAAGTGCGGTCGTCGCCGATTCTTTTTTCAAGAATTTCAGCCATTTTCCGTGTGATTGGGGTGATCATTTCTCGCCTCCCCTTTGCCCTTTCTGCCGGGATGGCGATTACGCCATGCGCCATATCCACATCCGCCCATCTGAGCGCCATTACCTCTCCTGGCCGCATGCCGCTATGCAGAGTCATATAGATGAGATCGCGGGCGTTATCCGCAGTCCGCGGCGAATCCAGCTCCCTGAAGAAACTTGAGGCCTCCTCACTTGTAAGAAATACGTCCCGCGGTGTTTCCGGATACTTTTCAACAGCTTGCGGTGAGTTGAAACAACCGGTCCCCAGTCGGATGTTGGCATAGTTGAAAAGGGTCGTCATCAAAGCTCGTGCCCGATTGAATGCAACCGGAGTTCCCTGCATTTCCGCTTTCATTTTTTCGATGGAGAATTTTGGTATTTTTGCCAACATCTCCCCACCGAATCTCGGCTCGATATGAATACGCCACAACTGCTCATCTTTTAAGGCGGACCGCTTTGCTTCGCCCTTGTCTACTCGCCATCTCTCCCAAACCTCATCAATGGTGATGGACGCCATACTTTTCCGTTCCGGATCTGCGAGTATAATTCCGGCCTCAATTCTAGCCGCCTTTCGAGCGTCCCGCAGCTTTACATCCGGGAATGAACCGAGATTTTTTCGAACGATTCTTCCGCCTGCCCGGAAGACAAAATACCAGGTTTTTTTGCGCACTCCGCATCGGATGGATAACCCTGGGACACCATCATCCCGATACTCTCCCGGAGACGCGCTTCTCAAAAATGAATCCGTTAACATTTTCTCATATTTTTGTAACATTGTAACATTTTGTTACAAAAATATAGTATCTCCACCAATTATTGCAACCTAAAAAAAGCCATAAAAATCAAAAAAACAAGCTCATTCTGCAATACACAAAATGACTCATAATCTCCGGGTCCTCGGTTCAAGTCCGGGCGGATCCACCACTTTTTTCTGCCGTGCCCGCCATCAAGACGATGCGGAACTGTTTCCATCCGCCTGGCAACGTCTTCTGCCGCGAGGCAGAAAACGCCGCCGCCAGGTTGCCAGCGTCCGTCGCGGCACGATCAGAAAAAACGCCGCCAGCAATCCCGCCGGAGCCAGCAGAAAAGCCCGATTCCCATAACGGCTCAGCAAAACGGCCCCGCCCGCCGCTCCGGCGATGAAACAGAGAATGACGCCGTAATAATGCCAGGCCTTCAACCGGGCATTCCGGTCGCGGTCGCGCCAGCTCCGGAACAACGCCTCCGTGCCGCTGCGCAGATTGCCCGTGCACATGGTGGAGGCGAAGGGCAGTCCCCGCACCTTCCGGAACGCCTGCACCTGCAGCGCGCAGACGAAGGCGATCAGGGAATTGACCACGAAATCCCATCTCCCCGGCGGAATCAGGCTGACGGCCAGCAGACACCCCAGCTCCAGCAGGATCACCGTCTGGCGCCAGCTGACCTTCCGGAACGGGAACTTCCACTGGAAAAGTCCCGCCGCAAAAATGCCCAGCGCATAAAAACCGATCGCCAGACCGTATCGTCCGCAGCGGCTCCATTCGCCCCGGGACAGCTGCAATCCCAGCAGCACAATGTTGCCGGTTACCGCGTTGGCGAACACGCCGCCGCGGAAAAGATAGGTATACACATCCAGAAAGCCGCCGATCGCGCTCAGCAGACAGGCGGCGGTCAACCGTTCCGAATCATCCGTGGAAAATGGATTTCCCGTCATTGTGCCGACCGTTCCATCGTTTTTTTTCGGCATTACCATAGCGTCTGCGGCCGGGAATGCAAGTCCGGTACGGCACGAAAAACGGCCGCAACGTGGTCGGCAGTGGAACACCGCGTTATTTGTCGATCAAATAATAATACGAGCGGTTGCCGTTCACCCCGGTCAGCAGCGCCTGCTGAGACATGTTGCTCACATGTCCGTCCACCCACATCAGGTTGACCGTCCCGGCATGGCGATTTCCCACCGCCACCCCGCCGACGGTGGAATTGGTCGTCACCGGATTGTACAGGGCGCACAACGTATAGTAGTGCCCGCCCCAGTCGATGGTATCGCCGATCGCATACGTTTCCGACGGTTTCTTCACCTTGACCGGCCGGGTTTCAGTGACAACGGTCGCCCCCGGATTGGTGGCCGCGGACTTATAGCCGAGTTGATTGTAGTTCCAGCCGTAACCGCCCAGACAGAAACGGCGTTCGTCCGCTACCGATACGGTCTGAATCTCCTCGCGGAACGACGGACAGCGAAAAATCCCCCTAGCCAGTTCCATCCCCGGCCAGGGCGTCGCCGCCATATCGGGTACGATACCGAGATAAGGCGCCAGCTGGTTCTTCCAGCAGGCGGCGCTGAACCCATACCCGTCCAGAATCAACATATAGTCATAATCATTGATGTACATGTTGAAAGCGGCGGACATCTGCTTCAGATTTCCGGAACAGGAAGCGCACCGGGCGTGCTCCCGGGCCCGGTTCAGGGCCGGCAGCAGCATGGCGGCGAGGAAGGCGATAATTGCGATCACCACCAGCAGTTCAATCAGCGTAAACCGTTTGTGCGACATAACACATCTCCCCGTTAATTATTGATTGTCAGAGTGACTGCGGAACTGCACTTCATACCGGCCGCAGTCGAGCGTGAGCAAACCGCATCCCTCCGCCCGGCCGACCTGCACCTCCCGCACGGCCCCGTTCCCGGCAACCGACCAGACGCCGGGCGCGACGTCGGCAATCAAAACCCGGACACCTTTCCGACCATCGGGAATGTCCAGCACGAATGACCGGCGCGTCGGCGGCTCCGGTACCCCGAGCACAACCAGCGTGTCGCCCAGATCAAGCGTTACCGTCTCGTCCGCCACCACACCGGTTACCTCCGGAACGGCCGCTCCGGCATCGTGAATCTGCATGACCGCCAGAAAACGATCCGAACACTGTGCTTCGCGTGGCGAGAACATGGTGCGATATCCCTGCGCCTGCGGGGCGTTCGGCTGCGCCGGAACCACCTCGACGCCGAAGAAACGGTGGGCGTCCCCGCCGCCCGCCACCGTCATTTCCGAATGCTCCGGCAGCAGCATCGTCGTCGTCAGCATACCGTCTCCCGCGCCTGTCCCGGACCGCACGCGATGGCGGCCGCCGGTCGTTTCCGGCCGGGCAAGGGTATTGAGCAGCCAGTACTTTTTCAATTCCGGCCGGGCGCTCCGAATCCGGTCGAAGACGATCAGCGTTCCCGGCCGGTCCCTCCGGTCGTGACGGACAAAACAGAAAGTGCGCGTATAGTGTCTCACCTTGCCGGAATAGGCCTCCCGGAGATCGCATTTCAGATAGTTGAAAAACGGCTGCCGTGCTTCCGGCCCGAACGCGCCGTTCAGCAGTCTGCCCGCGCGATACCGGGCGTTGCGCCGCAGCTCCTGAAGGTTGGCCGGGCAATTCTGGTTGAAACGCTGACCGCCGTCGTTGGCCGCATTGCGTTGAAACGTTTCCTCAGGGTCGTATACCAGCATGACATTGTGAGCGATGGAACGCTTGGCGAAATCAAAGTCATACGGCACCCCGTAAAAACCGTACATTCCCAGATCGGTCGCCAGTACTCCCCGGTAATAGATCTGAAAAGCTCCCGCGTCCGCATGCTGATGATTGCCCGCGGCTTCGCCGCCCCCCTTGAATTCCACCACGGCGTCGCGGCTCTCCGGGCCCATGTTCCAGCCGGTACGGACAATCATCCCCGGCAACACTCCCGTGAAATAACGGGTGAGCGGCAGCTCGGACCGGTCGCATTCCGGTTTCAACTCCGGATCGTGCAGCAGCAGATACAGCATCGGATCCGTCGTCTCTCCCCCCTGGCGCTCGAATTCCCCCAGCAGTACCGGATCCTCCGCATAGGCGGCCAGCAGAAAAAACTGGTCCGGATAACGCCAGAAACGGCTCCCGAGACTCATGTCGCCGTCCAGCAGCATGGTTCCATCCGGCAGCCGGGCATACAGCCAGAAATACCCCAGCTTTTTCGCCACGGGATCGAAAAGTTCCACTCCGGCCATGCGCCGAATCAGATGGGCTGCCGTCATCTCGTAGCCGAACCGCGCCACACCGTAACTGACCCCCTGGTTGTGGCGGCCGCTCCGGTACTCCAGGTTCCGCAGCGGCGCCAGTTCCTCCCAGAGCCGGTAGGCACAATACCGGTACGGCCGGTCTTCCTCGCCGTACAGTGCGATGGCCATGGCGAGAAGATTGCGGTTCAGCTGGTCCTCGTTGCCGTGGCCGTTGGTCACGATCTGCCGGAAGGGAGGCCAGCCGATGCTGAGATCCTCCGCCAGCTCCAACAGCCGGGTACGAATCGCCTTCGCCTCGTCCGCGCTGAAAAAGGGACGGCACCAGTCGTATACCAGTGAAATATGATAGATCGCCTCGCCGGTCTTCCGAAACGCGTCCAGATCATTGCCGAATTCCAGCTCCGCCGCATACGGGGCAATCCATGCTGCCGCCTCACGGGAGAGCGCTTCATCTTTCTCCATCAGCCCGACAAACGCCTTCGCCACCGCAATTCGCTGATAACGGCGGTCATAATCCGCCGCGTCCCGGGGCGGCGCCGTCTCGCGGGCCGTGGTCTTGATCATTTCGTACAACCGGCGGTGGCTTTCCGTCCGGAGACGGGCGCGCACCGCGGGCAGCGACTCCGGCGTCACCCAGATCCGGGGCCGCCCGGTACGGGGCACCACGGGCGGCTGGTAGGATTCCGCCGCGGCCGGTACCGGCGGCGCCTGATACGGACGGATTTCCAGACGGTCCAGAATCAGGTCCGGCGGCAGCTTCAGTGCCAGGACGTGGGAACCGGCGGAGAAATCATGTTTCAGGTAATCTTTGTACATCCCATCCTGGTTGTTCCATGGCTCCATGGCGATCCGGCGCCGTTCCCGACCGCCGTCGATCTTCAATTTCAGCTCCAGTCCGAGCTTGTTTCTGGCCGCGCGACGCCGGTCCATCAACTCCCGGGCACTACCGCGGGTGGCGGCCACACCGCCGATCCAGTACCGTCCGGCCTGCGGGATCTCAAAACGGATCAGCAGATCCGGCGTTTCCGTCGCCGCCTGTTCTCCCGCCCCTTTCCGGAGCACCACGCCCCGACCGCCGGTACGGAACGCTCCGTCCACGACCTCCAGGCGTTCCGGCGGGAAATCCCCCTCCTCCGCCTCCAGAATCAGCCGTCCGTCGGCCGCACCGGCAGCGTCTGTGCAACAGCACAGCAGCAGACACGCGCCCAGAATCATGCCGCCTCCTTCCCGGATAATCGTTTTCACCAGATTCCGTCCCATGATACGCCTCCGCCTCCTGTATTCATCGACCGGCCAGCAGCGCCCGGCAATGTTCATTCAGTCCGATCACGTCAGCGCCGAGATTGATGAACTGGAACCCTTCGGCGCACAGCTCACGGAAAGTACCGGGAGTCCCGACCGTTCCCGCGAATTTCCCAGCCCGGCGCGCAGCATCGGCCACCCGATGCCGGGCGGCGGCGACCTCCGGCCGCCGGAATTCTCCCGGACATCCGAGCGACTGCGTGAAATCCCCCGGCCCGAAAAAGAGAATGTCGAATCCCTCCAGCGCGCAGATCGCGTCGAGTTCCTCCAACGCGCAGCAATCCTCGATCTGCAGAATCACAAATCGGTTGGCATTGACGAAACGAATGTATTCCTGAAATTCGAATGCCCCGTAACCGCCGTCCCGGTTTCCTCCATCCATCGCCCTCATGCCGAGCGGATGAAACCGGACCTGACGAATGATCTCCGCCGCCTCGTCCGCCGATTTCACATGCGGCACCATGATCCCGGCGGCGTCCAGTTCCAGCGGTTTGACCAGATCGCTGTAGGAGCCCCGTTGCACCCGGACCACCAGGTCCGCATCGCAGGCGCGGGCGGCCAGAACCTGACTCTCCAGCACTGAAG
>CASFXO010000024.1 GCA_949298665.1 uncultured Lentisphaeria bacterium | reverse complement strand
CAGTCATGCCGATACATGAAACTCAGGTCGAATTCCTGTTCCTTGAGGCCGCCGGCGATCAGCGCCGCCTTCATTTCGGCGCAGATCTCTTCCTTGGTCTTGTTCGGCAGGAACCCGAGCACGCCTTCGAGCACCGCGCTGTTCGGTGCGGCCGCGGGCCAGTTGCCGGCCTGCAGCTTACCGAACGTAATCGGCATCGGATTGGCGTATTTGTCGAACAGCGGAAACCCGCGCGAAGCCTTCAGCAGATCCGCATGGTACTGCGTCAGAATGCTGATTGCCTGATGCGCCAGCAGTAGCGCGCTCTTGGTCTGCCCGGCTTCGCCGCTGTGTCCGGCGACGCCCTTGAAGACCACCCGGAACCACACCGCTCCGCGAATGGACGTCAGAATCCGCGCGTCGGTCGGCTCCAGTACGATGCAGGCATCGGCCTTTTCCCCGGTCCGGGCCATGGCCAGCGAACCGTTGCCGCCGTTTTCCTCTTCGTTAACCAGGTGGCCGACCACGTCCCCCTTGAACTTGAGGCCCAGCTTCTGCATGACGCGGCACATCAGATAGAAAACCGCGACCTGCCCCTTGTCGTCACAGGCACCACGCCCGTAAATCCGACCGTCCTCCACCCGGGGATTCCAGGCTTCGGTCATGCCGTCGGAAGGCGGCACGGCGTCGGTATGAGCGTTGAAGAGCAGTTTCCGACCGTTTCCGGAACCGGGAATGCGCACGCGCAGATTGAACCGCCCATCATAGCGGATCCCGGGAACCGGATCGCTGTAATCCGGATCCTGCTTGATCGCCTCGGACAGATTCACCCGGTTTACTTCAAACGGCAGCTTGGAAAACGCCTTCTCTAAAAACAGCATTTCCTCATGTTCCTGTCCGGGCGTGGACGGGAAACGCATGATGTCGCACAGGAACTGCTGCGCCTCCGGCAGCAGCTCCTTGACAGCGGCCTTGATTTTTTCACGCATGTCGTGCATTCCGTTTCGCTTAGAGGCTCTTGGCCACTTCTTCGAAGATTTCGCAGCTTTCGTCGATCAATTCCTTGGTCACGGTCAACGGCGGCGCCACCCGGATCACGTTGCCGTAACGGCCGACGGATCCGACCAGCAGCCCCTTGGCCGCGCAACGGTCGATGACCGCGTGAATCATTTCGGCAGTCGCCGGTTCCTTCGTCGCCTTGTCCTGGACGAATTCGACGCCGACGATCAGCCCCATGCCGCGCACGTCGCCCACCTTCGGGCAGCGATCCTTCATCGCCATCAGCTTGGCCTTGAGGTATTCACCCATCTTCGCCGAATTTTCGACCAGCTTCTGTTCCTTGATGATGTCGAGGATCACCGGCACCACCGAGGTCGCCACCGGGTTCCCGCCGAGCGTCGAGGACATTTCGCCCCGGCCGAACGCATGGAACACGTCTTCCGTCCCGATCACCGCCGAAATCGACGCGCCGCAGCCGATCCCCTTGCCGAGCGTGATGAGGTCCGGCGTCAAGCCTTCATGTTCACAGGCGAACATCGTGCCGGTCCGGCCGTAACCGGCCTGCACTTCGTCCAGCGTGAACAGAATGCCTTTGGCACGCGCCCATTTTTCCAGCGCCTTCAGCCAGCCCTTCGGCGGGAAGTTGAAGCCGCCCGACCCCTGGTACGGTTCGATGATCAGACCGGCCAGACTGCCGACGGAGTTCGCGGCAATCACGCTTTCGAGGTAGTTGAAATACTTCTTGAAGTCCGGACCGTCGTCGCAGAAACCGAGTTCATCGCGATAGGCGGACGGATAGATCGCCCGGATCACGCCCGGCACCGTCGGGCCGAATCCCTTCTTCGGGCCGGACAGCCCGCCGGCGGCGGCGGCCATGGCGGTCTTGCCGTGAAAACCGGTTTCAAAGCAGAGAATTTCGAATTTCCCGGTCCGGCGCTTCATAATGCGCATCGCCACTTCGGTCGCTTCCGCGCCGGTGGAGAAGAAGAAGCATTTACCCATGTGCTTGGGCGCGACTTCCATCAGCGCCTTCGCCGCCTTGACGCGGTATTCGGTCGGGCATTCATAGCTGTTGATCAGCTTGCCCACGGCGTCCTGCATGGCCTTGACCATTTTCGGGTGGCAGTGGCCGACGTTGGTGACCAGCACGCCGCTGGTCCAGTCGATGAACTTGTTGCCGTCGACGTCGGTGATGATGCAGTCTTCCCCGCGATCCCAGACCACGGAGGCCTGATAGCCGCAGGCGTCATACTCGTACTGGTGCCATTCATTGATCAGGGCCGCACTCTTCGGACCGGGGATGGCGGTTTTCACACAGCTGTGTTTCATGATGAACAACTCCTGTTATTTTGGTTGACCGTGCGGACCGGGGCAGCGTCTTCTCCGTCGGAACCGGTCCGCGCGACCGGTTTTATTTTTTCAGTTCCTTGATCGAATTGACCACGCAGCGCGCCGAACGACCGTTGGCGGCGGCGATGATGTCGGCGAGAATGCTTTCGCGGATTTCCCATCCGGCTTCCTCGCTGGCCCACCCCATATGGGGCGAAAGAATCGCGTTCTTCAGCGGGAACAGTTCGTATTCCGCCGGCGGCGGCTCCACGTCGAACACGTCGATCCCGGCTCCGGCGATCCGTTCTTCCCGCAGCGCCGCGGCCAGCGCCGGAATATCCACCATCGGACCGCGGGCGGTGTTCACCAGATACGCGGTCGGCTTCATCAGCGCAATGGCGGCGGCGTCGACGATTTTGCGCGTTTCGTTGTTGAGCGGCGTGTGCACCGTGATGAAATCCGAGGTCTTGAACAGCGTTTCCTTGTCCACAAACCGCAGTCCCTGTTCCTCCAGCTCCGTCTTGCGTTCCGCCGAAAGATACGGGTCGCAGGCGATGATCCGGAAACCGAAACTGCGCAGCTTGCGGAAGACCCGGCTCCCGATCCGGCCGCAGCCGAGAATCCCGAGCGTCTTGCCGTCCAGCCGGTAAACCGGGAACAGGTCGCTGAAATCCCACTGACCGGCGGCGCTGGATTCGTCCAGGGTCCGGCGGGCCCGGAACAGCCGGCGGGCGCAGGCGAAAATCAACGCAATGGCGTGCTCCGCCACGTCTTCCTTGCAGTAGTCGGGCTGATAGGCGAACTGGATGCCGTACCGGGTGCAGGCGTCCACATCGACATTGTCATAACCGATTCCGTGGCGGATGATCAGTTTGCAGCGGGTCAGACGCTTGATCAGCGATTCCGGCATCTTGACCATGTTGACGACCACGACGTCGGCGTCCTTGATCGCTTCGTATACCTCGTCCTCGGGACGGAACTTGAGTTGGTAAGCGGCAAAATCAATGCCGAGCGCGGCAAGTTTCTCCGCTTCGTACTGGAGGTCGTTTTCGATATAGTCGGTGACGACCGCTTTGAAGTTAGCCATGGTTTCCAATCCTCACATGAATGGTTTGGGCGAATTCCGTTATTTGTACTGCACCTGAACCGCGCGGTTGTCGGCATCGGCCCGGTAAATGGCTTCGACTACTTCCAGAACCTTGACCGCGTCCTCGCCGCCGATGAAGGGCTTGTAGTTCCCGTCGATGATCTGCTGCGCGATTTCGTTGACGTATTCCAGTCCGAGCGATCCGCAATAACCCGGCACCGGATCCAGTTCGAATTCGATGATCTGGCGGGGCGCACCGCCGAATTTCGGATGGTTGCTGCAGATCATCATCGTCTGCCGGGTTCCTTCGAACGACGGCGCAAAGTTGATGCAGCCTTCCGTCCCCCGGATCCCGAGGTACAGGTCCCGGCCGTAGGGATAGCTGTCCGGCACGGTGTAACTGATGTCGAGCGCCAGCGTCGCGCCGTTTTCAAACGTGGCGATGGCGAACGAATTGTCTTCGATCTTGTAGGCCTGATTGACCCGCACGTTCTTGCCGACGACTTCGCGGATTTCCGAGTCGAGCAGCCAGCGGTACAAATCGATCCAGTGCACGCCGAGGTTGTACATCGGGCCGCCGCCGGACTTGGCCGGGTCGAGCATCCACTCGCTGTGGCCTTCGATGTAGCGGTGCAGCCCGCCGGCCGCGCAGCGGCCTTCGCAGCCGACGATCCGGCCGAGCAGACCGGCGTCGATCACTTCCTTCATCCGGCGGGTGACCGGATGGTAACGCCAGAGATACGGCGTCGAGAAAAGCACCTGATTGGCGGCGCAGGCGGCCGCCACCGCGGCGGCGGCTTCGGAGGTGTGGGCGACCGGTTTTTCGATCACCACGTGAATGCCGCGTTCCGCGCAGGCGATCCCGGCGGCGGCGCAGTCGCAATGCGGCAGGAAAATATAGACCAGGTCCAGCTTTTCGTTGGCCAGCATCGATTCATAATCGGCATAGGTCTTCACTCCGAACTGATTGGAGAAGGTCTCCCGCAGTGCGGCATTGGGATCCATCGCCGCCACCACGTTGGTCAGTTTACAGCTCTTGAAGTGGGGCATGTAGGTGAAGGGGTGCAGATGCCCCAGCCCGATGATGCCGACATTGAGAACACGATTCATGACGCATGTCTCCTGTTGGTTTGGTATAAGTGCTCAAACGAGTTCGATTTCCGTCTCCGCGCCGCGATTTTCGTCCGACAGATAGGCGGAATAGATCGTCGACGTCGTATCAAACGCCAGCTCCAGCCCGGACTGCGGTTCGCCCCCGGACGCGGCCGACATCACAAAATCCTGAATCTCCGCCTGATACCCCATGGTAAAGGACTCATCCGGCGCCGCCGGAGACCAGCCTTCCTGCGTGCTGACCTTTTCCATGAGATAAATATCCCGGAATTCCTCTCCGCGCGGATTGTACACATCCATCAGTCCCCCGGGACTCAGATGCGCCCGGGAGCGATGGTTGTTGGCAAACACTTCAATATAATCATAAATGCCGCCCAGCACCACTTCGCTGGTCAGCACGTCGGCCACCGTGCCGTCTTCGAACGTCACGTGCATGAAGCCGTAATCCTCCACGTCCCGGTAATCGGTCCGGATCAACCCCCGGTCCCGGTAATTCGGCAGCCGGGTCAGCTGGTGGGTCCGCGCCGACACCGACACCGGCCGGATGGGCCGGCCGTCCCGGGCCAGACCTTCCACCCGCTTCAAGTACAGCATGCCGCCCAGCGGATGGCACCCCTTGCCGATCAGCGAACCGCCGCCGGCGCAGCTCCAGATCCCGTACACCGGAGAGGCGGAACCGTTGTGTGACTCCTCGCCGGTCATGCGCAGAATCTGCGCGCCGGTCTTGCTCAGAATTTCCCGTTCCTTGACCACACCGGGAGCGTACACGAAGTTCTCGGCGTACCCGAAACTCCCGCCGCCCTGCCGCACCGCGTCGCGGATGCGGCGCATGGTGTCCAGCACCGCCCGGCGCATCGGAGATTTGGGATCGCGGTCGCCGTAATAGGCCGCGGGATCGCCGGCACCGAAGTAGCCGGTCAGCGGTTTTTCGCAGATGACGTGCAACCCCGCGGCCGCCGCCGCCACGATATGTTCCTCATGGGCATAAGGGGGGGAACAGACGTCGAGCAGATCGATTTCCGGCAGCATGTCGCTTACCGAGTCGAACACGGGAATGCCGTGCCGCCGCCCGAACGCCTCGCGGCTCTCCCGGCGCAGCGAAGTGACTCCCGCGAGCTCAACCTCGACGCCGTACACGCGACGCAGAGCGTTGACGTGAAATTCTCCGGCGAATCCGGTTCCGACGATTCCGACTCTGATTTTCTGATGCATAAACAGGCCCATCCCCATGTACAGGGCATACTGTAAGCCGCATTCGATGAAATGTCAAGTCCGGAATGCATCGCTTTCCCATCAACAGTGAATAAAAGTGATTCAATCCATGATCCGCCTGAAAACGGGGCATTTCTTTTACGGCATCCGGCATTTGACTTTCCGGATTTGACTGCGTATAGTAATTAGGGTAACAACCTTTTTGCAACTCTCCAACCATTACCGAAAGGCAGAAACTGACTATGAGCAAACTGGTCATCCGTCCGGCCGAAGAATGCCGTTACGACATTCTTTCCCTCGGCGAAATCATGCTCCGGTTCGACCCGGGCGACGAACGCATTCACACCACCCGTTCCTTCAAGGTCTGGGAAGGCGGCGGCGAATACAATGTGGCCCGCGGCCTGCGCCGCTGCTTCCGCCAGCGCGCGGCGGTGGTCACCGCGTTCGCCGACAATCCGGTCGGCCGGCTGCTGGAAGACTTCATCCTCCAGGGCGGCGTCGACACCTCGCTGATCAAGTGGGTGCCTTTCGACGGCATCGGCCGCAACGTCCGCAACGGGCTCAACTTCACCGAACGCGGCTTCGGCGTGCGCGGCGCGCGCGGCTGCTCCGACCGCGGCAACACCGCGGCCTCCCAGCTCAAGGCCGGGGACATCGACTGGGAATACATCTTCGGCAAGCTCGGTGTGCGCTGGTTCCATACCGGCGGCATCTTCGCCGCGCTCTCCGAAACCACGCCGGACGTGGTGATCGAAGCGCTCAAGGCCGCCAAGAAATACGGCACGGTCACCAGCTATGACCTGAACTACCGCCCCTCCCTCTGGAAGGGCATCGGCGGCCAGGCCAAGGCGCAGGAAGTCAACAGGGAAATCGCCCGTTACGTCGACGTGATGATCGGCAACGAAGAGGATTTCACCGCCAGTCTCGGCTTCGAAGTCGAAGGCGTCGATGAAAATCTCACCAAGCTGGAAACCGACAGCTTCAAGGCGATGATCAAAAAAGCGGTCGCCGCCTATCCGAATTTCAAGGTCGTCGCCACCACGCTGCGCGCGGTCAAGACCGCGACCTTCAACGACTGGGGCGCGATCTGCTATTACGACGGCGAATTCCATGAAGCCATCCACCGGCCGAATCTGGAAATCTTCGACCGCGTCGGCGGCGGCGACAGCTTCGCTTCCGGCCTGGTCTTCGGTTTCCTCTCCACCGGAGACGCCGCCAAGGCGGTCAACTACGGCGCCGCCCACGGCGCGCTGGCGATGACCACCCCGGGCGACACCTCCATGGCGCTGCGTGAAGAAGTCGAAAAACTCA
>CASFXO010000023.1 GCA_949298665.1 uncultured Lentisphaeria bacterium | reverse complement strand
GCGACCGCTGCGTCGCCTTCGCCACCAACGACCTCTTCTCCTACATCGCCGGGGATGCGACGCCGGTGTACGCACCGGAAAAATGCCGTCTCGCCCTGCGCCAGTTTCTGTTCGTGCCGCCGGATATTTTCGTCATTGCGGACCGGGTCTCGTCCACCCGGCCGGAATACCGCAAGGAATGGCTGCTCCATTTTCAGAACGAACCGGAAATGATCGACGTCGCCACCTTCAGCGCCGCGGACGGCGGCGGACGGCTGTTCTGCCGGACGCGGCTCCCGCGGCGCTTCGAACGCCGGGTCGTCGGCGGTCCCGGCCACGAATTCGAAGCCTCCGGGCGCAACTGGGAACTGCCGGAGAGCGCCCGCGAAGCCGCGGAGAAGAAAAATTACCTCGGCCGTTACCGGGTGGAAATCGCCCCCGCGAAACCCGCGCAGGATGATCTGTTTTTGCACGTCATTCAGGTCGGCAAAGACGGCGAACTGAAAACGATGACGGAAACCCGGCCGCTGGATTTCGGCGTCGGCTTCACCACGGACAAAGGCGACTGGGAAATCCGTTTCAACCGGACCGGCCCCGCGGGCGGTTCCGTCCGGCTTGTCCAAGACGGCCGCGTGCGGTACGACGCCCCGCTGCGCACCGGTATCGAACACCCCCGGTCCGTTTTATCCACCCCGGCAAAGGAGAAACCCTGATGAAGCAGAAACTGGTCCCCGCCATGGCCGCTTTGCTGGCCACCGCGGCCGGTGCGGCGGAAGCCCCCGCCGCCCCCCGGCTGATCCAAGAAGTTCCATACCGTCCGGATGCCCGGCCGCAGGTGGTGCTGGAAAAAGGCGACGGCGCCTATCAGGTCCGGCTCGACCGGGACGGCGGCACCTTCGCCAAGTGGAAACTGGTATACCGGCTGGACGACGACGTGACAGCCTGCCGGTTTGCGGTGCGCCACGACGCGCCGGAAGCGGTGGTGCGCGCCGGACTGCTGACGGTCCGGGCCGCCTGGGTGGACGCAGAAGGAAAAAATCTGCGCAGCGCCTATCTGGAAGCGGATTCTCCCACCGGTTTTTCGCGTTCCCTGTCGCGGCCGGAGGGAGCGCGGTTTGCGGAGCTGCACCTGGGCGTGCGTTATCTGCCGGACCGGACCATCACCTTCCGTGACGCCCAGTGCGCCGCCGTCACCCTGCCGGAACGCCGGGCCCGGATCATCGTCGCCAAATGCACGCCGCGCCCGGATGGACTCGCCACCTGCGAGGACAACCAGAAACGCATGGAAAGCGTCTTCGACGCCATCGCCGCGGCCGGGGAAAAACCCGACCTCGTGGTCTTTCCGGAAACGCTCCTCACCCGCTGGGTGCCGGACCTCGGTACGGACATGGGGGCGCAGCCGATTCCCGGACCGCACACGCAATGGGCCTGCGAATTCGCCCGGAAGCTCCACACCAACGTCGTCGTCTCGCTGCGGGAAAAAGCGGACGGCCGCTATTACGCCAGCGCCGCGGTCATCGACCGCACCGGAAACATCGTCGGCGTTTACCGCAAGACCCAGTTGACCGTGGGCGAATATGAGAACGGGTACGAATGGGGCGACGAACTGCCGGTTTTCGATCTGGATTTCGGCAAGGTCGGCGTTCTGATCTGCTGGGATCTGTGGTTTCCGGAAGCGATCCGCGGACTGCGGCTCAACGGGGCGGAGGTCATCGCCTATCCGATCGCCGGCACCACATTCGCGCATTTCGACACGATGTGGAAGGCCCGCGCCATGGAAAACGGCATCTATCTTGCCGCCGCCATTTCCGGCGAGAGCGACAGCTGTCCATCCCGGATCATCTCCCCCGCGGGCGAAGTGATGGCGGAAACCTGGAAGGAACAAACCTATGCCGCGGCCACCATCGACCTGCGCGACCCGCCGGTGAACCTGCCGTGGCTGTCGGTCACCGAAGGCGAAGGTGAAACCCGGACCTTCTACACCCATGAGCGGCATCCCGAACTGTACCGGATGCTGACCGCGCCGAAAGTCGAACCGACGCCGCAGAAACCATAATGGGAGCACTTCATTCCATGT